>NZ_DJLC01000070.1:0-9688 GCF_002434875.1 Acinetobacter sp. UBA6526
ATTTTCAATATCAGAACATTTTGTTACAGTTGTTGTCCATCCACAAAGTATTATTCATTCAATGGTGCAATATGTGGATGGATCAACTTTGGCTCAAATGGGTAACCCTGATATGTGTACGCCGATTGCGCACGCATTGGCTTGGCCGAAACGTTTAACAACACATGTTCCTGCTTTGGACTTGTTTGAAACAGCGCAATTAAATTTTCAAAAGCCAGATGAAATTAAATTTCCTGCGCTTAATTTAGCTCGTCAAGCAATGCGAGCAGGTGGTTTAGCACCAACAATTTTAAATGCATCTAATGAAATAGCAGTGGCTGCGTTTTTGGATAATAAAATTCGATTTACAGAAATTCCACAAGTTGTCGAAAATACTTTGCAAGTTGTACAAAATACCAAAGCAGAAAATATAGACATCATTTTACATACTGATATGATCGCAAGACAGGTAGCAGAGCAGTATGTTATGGAAGTGAGAGGTTAAATCGTATGAATGTATTGTTCATGATCGTTGCTGCGATTTTATTGTTGGGTCCTCTCATCGCCATTCATGAGTTTGGTCATTACTGGGTAGCTCGTAAATTAGGTGTCAAAGTTTTAGTCTATTCGATCGGATTTGGTCCTACTTTACTAAAATGGCAATCTAAAAAATCTGGTATCCAGTATCAGCTTTCAGCTCTACCACTTGGTGGCTATGTCAAGATGCTAGATGAGCGTGAAGGCAATGTCGCTGAACAAGATTTACCATACGCTTTCAATAGGCAATCTCCGTGGAAACGTATTGCTATTGTCGCTGCTGGGCCACTAATTAATTTAATTTTCGCTATTTTTCTCTTTTGGATTTTGTTTCTACCAGCCCAAGATCAGTTGAACACACGTATTGGTAAAGTTCTACCAAATACACCTGCTGCTCAAGTTGATTTGAAAGTTGGAGATAAGATACTAGAGGTTGATAGTCACACGACCCCAACGTGGGAAAAACTTAATTACGCGCTTGTAAATCGTGTAGGTGAAACTGGGCAAGTTTCTGTTTTAATTGATCGTGCTGGTACTAAAAAACAAGTTAATTTACCGATTAAAGATTTTCTTAAAGATCAGAGTGAATCACCTTTAGATGCATTGGGCTTTTTACCTTATCGTCCTGTTATCCCCGCAGTTGTAAAAGAGTTAAGTGCGGATGGTGCTGCAATTCGTCAAGGAATGAAAGAGGGTGATAAAATCGTAGCAATCAATGGTGTTACGATGAAAGACTGGTTTGATGTAGTTGAAGTTGTACAAGGTTCACCTGAAAAATTGTTGAATATTGATGTGATGCGCAATGACAAGATTGTGCATTTACAAGTTATGCCGCAAGGTCTACGAGACAATATGGGTAATACAACGGGTGTTCTCGGTGTAAAAAGTGATGTTGGTAAAGTTACTATTCCGCAAGAATATAAACAAACGATTCAATATTCACCTCTTGAAGCTTTAGGTGTTGCGACTGATAAAACAGTGCAGCTCTCAGGTATGATTGTAAACTCGATCGTAAAAATGGTAAGAGGCTTGATTGGTTTAGATAATCTATCTGGTCCAATAACGATTGCTAAAGTTGCTGGACAAAGTGCTGAAATGGGATGGCAAACCTTTATCTCTTTTATGGCGCTGATGAGTGTAAGTCTAGGTATCTTAAATTTATTGCCAATTCCAATGTTGGATGGTGGTCACTTAGTTTATTACTTTATTGAAGCAATTCGTGGTAAACCTGTTTCTGAACAAATACAGATGTTTGGTTTAAAAGTTGGTATGGTACTGCTCGGTAGCATGATGCTTTTAGCTTTATTCAATGACTTCATGCGTTTATAAGCGCAAATGGAATTTAACTTACTGGAAAATATATGGGCATGCGTCACACACATTTATTAATGCCTTTAGCACTTGTTAGTGCGATGGCAGCGGTACAACAAGTATACGCAGCAGACGAGTTTCTTGCACGAGATATACGAATTGATGGTCTTGTACGTTTAACACCTGCAAGCATCTATTCAATGTTACCAATAAATAGTGGCGATAGAGTAAGCGATCCGATGATCGCTGAAGCAATTCGCACTTTATATGCTTCAGGCCTATTTGATGACATCAAAGCTTTTAAAGAAAATGATGTCTTAGTCTTTAAAGTAGTTGAACGCCCAATCATTTCGAAGCTTGAATTCAAAGGCAATAAACTTATTCCAAAGGAAGCTTTGGAACAAGGCTTAAAGAAAATGGGTATTGCTGAAGGCGAGGTTTTCAAAAAATCTGCATTACAGATTATTGAGACTGAACTTGAGCAACAGTATACACAGCAAGGTCGTTACGATGCTGATGTAACAGTAGAAACAGTAGCTCGCCCAAATAACCGCGTGGAGTTAAAACTAAACTTCAACGAAGGTACGCCTGCGAAAGTGTTTGATATCAATATCATCGGTAATACTGTATTTAGCGATGCTGATATTAAACAAGCTTTTGCTGTGAAAGAAAGTGGTTGGGCATCGATTGTTACGCGTAATGACCGATATGCTCGCGAAAAAATGGCTGCAAGTTTAGAGGCATTGCGTGCACTATATTTAAACAAAGGCTACATTAATTTTAATATCATCAATTCACAACTAAATATTAGCGAAGATAAAAAACATATCTTTATTGAAGTTTCTGTTGATGAGGGTAGTCAGTTCAAGTTTGGTGAAACGAAGTTTTTAGGTGACGCACTTTATAAGCCAGAAGAGTTACAAGCACTTAAACTTTACAAAGATGGTGAAACGTATTCGCAAGAAAAAGTGAATGCTGTTAAGCAACTTTTACTACGTAAATATGGGAATGCCGGCTATTATTATGCTGAGGTAAATGTAGTTCCTCAGATTAATAATCAAACAGGAATTGTTGATCTTAATTACTATATTAACCCCGGCCAGCAAGTCACAGTTCGTCGTATTAACTTTACAGGTAATAATAAAACTGCTGATGAAGTTTTACGACGTGAAATGCGTCAGATGGAAGGTGCGTTAGCGAGTAACGAGAAAATTGATCTTTCTAAAGTTCGTTTAGAGCGTACAGGTTTCTTTAAAACTGTTGATGTAAAACCCGTTCGTGTACCGAACTCACCAGACCAAGTTGATTTAAATGTTGATGTTGAAGAGCAGCACTCTGGTACAACAACCCTTGCTGTAGGCTACTCTCAAAATGGTGGTATCACATTCCAAGCAGGTTTGAGTCAAACAAACTTTATGGGTACTGGTAATCGAGTAGCAGTTGATTTATCTCGTTCAGAAACACAAGATTATTATAACTTGAGCGTAACAGATCCGTATTTCACAATTGATGGTGTGAGTCGTGGATATAATGTTTACTATCGTAAGACCAAACTCAATGAAGACTATAATGTTAATAATTATGTGACAGATAGTTTAGGTGGTAGTTTAAGCTTTGGTTATCCAATTGATGAAAATCAAAGTTTAAGTGCTTCTGTTGGTATTGATAAAACTAAAGTAAGAACAGGTCCGAGTGTTTCGACTTATATTCGCGACTATCTATTAGCAAATGGTGGAAAAGCAACAGGAAGTAGTTCTTACTGTCCTTTAGATGCCAATGGTAATTCTCAACTCGATGATGAGTTGAACTGTAAAGTACTAGAGAAAACATACGATAATGCATTTGAAGGTGATTTCTTAACTTATACATTGAATCTTGGTTGGTCTTACAATACTTTGAATCGTCCAATTTTCCCAACTTCGGGTATGTCTCATCGAGTTGGTTTAGAAGTTGGTTTACCTGGTAGTGATGTTGATTACCAAAAATTGACTTATGATGCGCAGGCCTTTAAGTCATTGCCTAAAGGATTTGTATTACGTGGTTATGGTAAGTTAGGTTTCGGTAATGATCTACCATTCTACAAAAACTTCTATGCAGGTGGTTATGGTTCTGTGCGTGGCTATGATAACAGTTCATTAGGTCCGAAATATCCGAGCGTTATTTTCCAAAAAACAGATCAAAATGATCCATCGCCAGAAGAAGTAGGTGGTAATGCGCTGGTTCAGTTTGGTACTGAACTAGCACTACCTTTACCATTTAAAGGGGATTGGACTCGCCAAGTTCGACCTGTTCTATTCGCAGAAGGTGCTCAAGTTTTTGATACTAAATGTGACGTAGCGGGCGGTACTATGAAAATGAATGGCAGTGATATAGATATTAAGCAATACTGTGACGATAACTACAAGTTTGATTTGGGTAATATGCGTTATAGCGTTGGTGTTGGTTTTACATGGATTACGATGATCGGACCATTATCACTCAGTTATGCATATCCGCTTAACGATAAGAAAGGCGATGATACTAAGTCTATTCAATTCGAAATTGGTCGTACTTTCTAAGTACGACTCTAGGTTTTCAAAATATATAAAAGGATGAAACAATGAAAACATTAACAATGCTTATGATTGGCTTAGGTCTAACGGTTTCAGCAGCTGTGAATGCAGGTGGTATTGCTGTTGTCGATCTCGCTAAAGTTGTAGAAAGTAGTACATATCTCAAACAACAAAATGCAAGTTTAGGTCAAACTGTAAAACCAACCTCAACAAAGTTAGAGCAGTTGGGTAAAGAAATTGAAGGTTTGCAACAAAAAGCCCAATCAGCTAATCAAGCTGATTTGCAAAAGCTCTCTGCGCAATATCAAGCTAAAGTTAATGAATTTAATTCTACTCAACAAGGTTTACAGACGAAAGTACAGTCTAGTTTACAAGCGATGAACACAACTTTTGAGAATCGTGTAAAGCAAGCAGCAGAACAATTACGTAAAGAAAATAATTTAGATTTTATTTTGAATAAAAATTCTACGATTGCATCTGACGCTCAGTATGATTTAACTGATAAAATGATTCAAAAGGTTAATGCAATGAAATAATCAATGAATAGACGTAGTTATCGTTTAGAAGAAATCGCTCACCTTGTAAAAGGTGAGTATTTCGGTGAAAAAGATTTTCAAATTTTTAATTTAGCAAGTCTAGAAAAAGCTCACAATCATCATATTTGCTTTGTAAATGGTGACAAATACTTAGCGCAAGCTGAAGCAAGTCAAGCTGGTGCTTACATCGTTACTGAATCATTAAAACAATTATTAGGCAGTAAGAAAAACTTTATTGTTGTAAATAATCCTTATCTGGCATTTGCTACATTAACCCACGTATTTGATAAGAAAATATCTCAACGCGGTATTGAAAGCACTGCAAAAATACATCCTTCTGCGATTATTGCTGACGATGCATATATTGGACACCATGTTGTTATTGGTGAAAATTGTGTTGTTGGTAATAATACGATTATTCAAGCAAACGTCTTTCTTGATGACAACGTCGAAGTGGGCAAAGATGGTTTTATTGATGCAAATGTGTCGATTACAGGTGAAGCCAAGCTAAAGGATCGTGTTCGTATACATACAAATACTTCAATTGGTTCAGAAGGTTTTGGATTTGCTCCTTATCAGGGTAAATGGCATCGAATAGCACAACTTGGCTCAGTTTTAATCGGTAATGATGTCAGAATTGGTTCAAATTGTTGTATTGATCGTGGTGCATTGGACGATACTATTCTTGAAGATGGTGTCATTATTGATAACCTTGTGCAAATCGCGCATAACGTTCAAATTGGTCAAAATACTGCGATTGCCGCTAACTGTGCTATCGCTGGAAGTGTTCGTATTGGCAAAAACTGTATTATCGGAGGCGGTAGTGCAGTTGCAGGGCATTTAAATATCGCGGATAATGTCACGCTTACTGGAATGTCAATGGTCACAAAAAATATTTCTGAGGCTGGAACTTATTCTTCAGGAATTGGACTCTTTGAAAATAGTCATTGGAAAAGGACGGTTGTACGCTTGAGACAATTAGCAGATGTGCCATTGACCCAACTCACGAAAAGGCTTGATCATATGCAAGCTCAATTAGAGTCCCTTGAATCAACCCTTAAGTTACGTAAATAATTTATTATGACTGAGTCAACATTTCCAGCATTCACGATGCCTGAATTACCAATGGATATCCAAACTATCCGTGAATATTTACCTCATCGCTATCCTTTCTTGTTAGTTGATAGAGTGACAGAAGTAACTGAAAATAGCATTGTCGGTTATAAAAACGTATCTATTAATGAAGAGTTTCTACAAGGGCATTTTCCAACTTATCCGATTATGCCTGGTGTATTGATTATTGAAGCTTTGGCTCAGGTTTCTGGTATTTTAGGTTTTGTATTAACAAATCAGAAGCCAAAAGCTGGTTCATTGTTCTTGTTTGCTGGCGCAGAAAAAATAAGATTTAAGAAACAGGTTGTTGCTGGTGACCAGCTTATCTTAAAATCTGAGCTTGTTATGCAAAAACGTGGCATTTACAAGTACAATTGTACTGCTAGTGTTGACGGCAAAATTGCAGCAGCAGCTGAGATTATTATTTCCCATCAGAAAATTGAGCAGACATGAGTAGTCAAAATTTAGTTCATCCTACAGCAATTATTGACGCATCTGCAGAAATCGCATCTGATGTACAAATTGGACCGTATTGTATTATTGGGCCAAATGTAAGTATTGATGCAGGAACAAAATTACGTTCGCATGTTGTAGTTGGTGGCTTTACGAAAATTGGAAAAAATAATGATATTTTCCAATTTTCGAGTATTGGGGAAATTTGCCAAGATTTAAAATATCAAGGTGAAGAGACGTGGTTAGAAATAGGGGATAATAATTCTATTCGTGAACATTGTACTTTGCATAGAGGTACAGTTCAGGATCATGGTATTACAAAGATTGGTAGCCATAATTTATTAATGGTGAATACCCATATTGCACATGATTGTAACATTGGTGACCACAATATTTTTGCAAACAATGTTGGTGTAGCTGGACATGTAAATGTTGGTGATCATGTGATTGTTGGCGGTAATGCTGGTATTCACCAATTCTGCCGTATTGACTCTTACAGTATGATTGGTGGCGCGGCTTTAATCCTTAAAGATGTTCCAGCCTATGTGATGGCATCAGGTAATCCAGCGCGTGCTTTTGGTATGAATATTGAAGGTATGCGTCGCAAAGGGTGGTCTCGAAATACCATTCAAGGTCTTAGAGAAGCTTATAAGTTGATCTATAAATCTGGCCTTACAACCGAGCAGGCAATCGAGAAAATTCGTAATGAAATTTTAGAAAGTACGCCTGAAGCGCAGCTGTTTATTGATTCTCTAGAAAAATCTACACGCGGCATCGTACGCTAAGATTTTCTAAAATAAAAAAAGACACATCAGTGTCTTTTTTTATTTATGTTTCATTTTGAATATATTGCTGCCGATATTGTTTAGGTGAAATTTCAAAAGTGCGTTTAAATGCTTGGCTAAAAGCAGTTTCAGAAGAGTATCCAACCTTATTTGCAATTTGCTGAATAGAATAATTACTTTTGCGTAGATATTGGCTCGCTAAACGCATTCGATGTTGTTGTAAATATGCTAGTGGTGATTCACCAATGACTTCATGGAATAAGCTTGCAAACTTAGAACGAGACATACAGCATTGTTCAGCCAAAGTTTCTACTGTCCAAGCATCTTCAGGATGATTATGGATAGCTGCAAGACTGTTGCTTAATTCAGGATGATTGAATGCACTTAGCCATCCTGATTGATCAGAAATTTGTTGAATATGATCTCGAATACACTTAATTAATAAAATATTTACGAGATGGTCAATAATAATATCTCGGCCTGCTTGAATATTTTGTGTTTCAAGGGCAAGAAAGTGCAGACCAATTTGTAACCATTCAGGAGTACTTGTGTCTCCATGTTGTAGGTGTATTAAAGTCGGAAGCGCTTGAATAAAAGGGCGTGCCATGAGTGTATCAATTTGACAGCGCACTGTTAATATTAAATTTTTCTCGGATGATTCAGTACCAAACTCGATGGCATCTTCTTTGTGGCCATCAAAAAATTTAGATATGTCTACAGCATTAACGAGTTTGGTAATGGCATTGTCAGCACCTGTATGTGCTTTACCAGAAGGGATAACTACGATTTCACCCGCATTGGCTGTCAGACTATTTTGTCCATCAACCTGTATAAATACCGACCCCACTAAAACAATATGAACAATTAAAGCGGTTTGATCTTGGCAGATAAAACTCCATTCTCCTTGTGTTTTCAAGTAGATATATTCACTGTGGTTTAAATGAATATCGGCAAATATTTTACTTAAAGCATCCATATGATTTTTTATCGATGTGTTCATTTAAATTATAGAGAGCTAATGTAATAACTCAATATGTGTTTTAAGGACAAAAACAGGGAGGATGATGCCAAAGACTTTCACATAGGTTTTTTGGACGCTTGCAACTGTAATGCATCTCATAATTCCTGAAAATATACATATATATACAAAGACATGGAAAAGATGATGAATGCGCCAGTAAATGTTGAGCAAGAACTTACGCCAGTAAGCATTCCAAAATCAAAAACTGAATTGGATCGTAAACGTTATTTATGGGCAATTAGCCCAGCTTTGCCTGTAATCGGTATCGGTATTTTAGCAGGCTATCAATTTGCACCACGTCCTTTGAAAAAAATCTTTGCGTTAGGTGGTCCAATTGTTTTGCATATTGTTATTCCAACAATCGATACGATCATTGGTAAAGATGCAAATAATCCAACGGATGAAGACATTAAATTACTTGAAAAAGATCCTTATTACTCTCGTTTAGTAAAAAGCTTTATTCCATTGCAATATGCCGCAAATTTTTATGCATGTTATTTAACAAGTCGTAAAGAAACATCGTTTTTAGATAAGATTTTACTTGGTATTTCGATGGGTGCGATCAACGGTATTGCAATTAATACTGCGCATGAGCTGAGTCATAAGCATGATCGTATTGACCATATTTTATCGCATTTAGCACTTGTACCAACGGGCTATAACCATTTCCGTGTAGAACATCCTTATGGTCACCATAAACGTGCTGCAACACCAGAAGATCCAGCATCTTCACAAATGGGTGAAACATTCTATGAGTTTTGGCCTCGTACAGTAATTGGTTCATTCAAATCAGCTGTAGAAATTGAAACCACACGTTTAAAACGTAAAGGTAAAGAATTCTGGTCTACAGACAATGAGTTGTTGCAAGGTTGGGGTATGAGTGCTGCATTTCATGCTTCTATGGTTGGTATCTTTGGTAAAGGTGTAATTCCATATTTAGCAACACAAGCATTCTATGGAATTAGTTTATTTGAAATTATTAACTATATTGAACACTATGGTTTGAAGCGTCAAAAAGATGAAAATGGTAAATACCAACGTACCATGCCTGAACATAGCTGGAACAATAATAATATTGTGACTAACTTGTTCTTATATCAGCTACAACGTCACTCTGATCATCATGCTTATCCGACACGTCCATTCCAGGCATTACGTCACTTTGATGAAGCTCCTGAATTACCAAGTGGCTATGCAAGTATGTTATTGCCTGCATTGATTCCACCTTTATGGTCAAAAATGATGGATAAGCGTGTATTTGATCATTATAAAGGTGATCTAAATAAAGCGAATATTTATCCTAAACGTCGTGCAAAAATCTTTAAAAAGTTTGGTGTGGTTGATAAATCTTTAGAACAAACTCAAGCAGAAGTCGTCGCTGTTGAGTAATTTAAAGACATG
>NZ_DJLC01000142.1:0-3841 GCF_002434875.1 Acinetobacter sp. UBA6526
TTTCGCCAAATCTAGCCATTGTTATTCCTCCAAGCCATTAGTAGGCGAATCTTCTACTGGCGAATCTGTCATTTGCGTTGACTTAAACAGGTAGTTTACAACACTTGGAATAGATATTCTTTCAACAGTTGCAGTTCCTTGATTTGTTAACATTGTGCTTTTAATAGATTCAGGCAAAGTTTTAAACCAATTTTTAAATGCACTTGTTTGTGTGACTCCTTCCATTGATTTTGCAACATCTTTTCCTTGTGCTGCGTTTAATATAGCTCGTCTAAACCTATCGCTTTGCAACAAGTTTGCTACTACTTCTAAATTATCACCGCCCATATTATTGAGCCATCCAAATGCTGATGACATTCCCTTTGGAATACCACCAAGCCTACCAACAATAGGAACAACACCCATAACACTCCCTGTAACTCCGAGTAATTTAGAAATTAAACCATTGTCAGCGTTAAAGTTTTGAACAAAATCCATAACCACTCCAGTAGGTTTTTGTCTTGCCTTTTGTGCGGCAAGCCTTCCTGATATTCTGGCTACGTTATCTAAAAATTTTAATTGATCTCTGCTTAAATAGTTGCTTATTAAAGAAAAAGACCTAGTATCACCCTTTATTCGTCTATACCAATCTGCAAATAAAGCAGGATTCATTACAAAATCTTGATCTATGTCAGTGCTTCTTGCGCCTCTTTGCATTATATCTCTTATACCAGAAAGAATAACCTCTGATCTCATACCTTCTGGTATGGCATTAATTCTTTTTCTAAAACCTTCTACAGAACCTTTAGTAAGATTAGAAAGACCAGCACTTATTGGTTGTAAAACATCTTTAAATAAATCTTTACCTAGTAGTGTTGTTGCCATTTCTTCCATAAGTTTTCTTTGTCTAACAAGGCCTTGAGCTTGCTCTAAAACTTCTCCTGCTCTATCTCCACCTATATCCCTTAAAGCTCTTTGCTGCTGCCTTTGCAAAACATCATATAATTGAGCAAACTGTCTAGTGTTTGTGTTTGTAAAAGCGTTTTGTCCTCTTAATGCGTTTCCATATTGTTCGCCAACAGTCTGTCTTAATTGATCTAAAGTGTCATAAGTAAGAGGACCAGCATCTAATGTTTTTTCTATCTGCGCCAAACGATCACTTACTTGCCCACCGCCTTTTCTTCTTAGCTCTCTTATATAAGAACGCAATATTCTTGGCTCTACTACCGCAGCGCCACCATCACCAAGTCTTCTAATAACAGTGCTTAACCCTCTGTAAAGACCGTCAGATTCTTCTAATAAATCCCCTATGTCTTTTTGTAAACTTTCTTTTACTCTAGGAGTTACTTCTCCTGCTGTTAAAGCTCCATATTTTTGCAGCTTTTGATTTACAGAACTTTCTAACGCTTTAACTCCGTCTATAACATCTTGCTTTAATCCAAAGTCTAACCCACCACTTCTTGATCTTATTCCAGCTTCTACGCTTTGTACTGTTTCGTTATTTACCATTGATGCTGTAGGAAGACTTTCTTCTACGCCTAAATTTTTTGCTGCATCTATAGTTGCTATATCTGGCTCAACACTTGAGGGCAATCTATCTGTAGGATTACGAGCTGAATTGACTAATTCTGATGATTGCCTGTTTCCTCTAAATATCATTGGTAAAGCATCGCCAACAACTGAAAACCCTGCATCCAAACCAACATCTATTGGATCAAAGTCTCCTCCAGTTGCTGCTTGCACTCCTTGATTTACGGCAGGCAAACCTCCCGCCACTAAAGACCTAGTTCCTATTCCTGCTGGGGTGGCGGAAACACCTCCCATAACTGTTCCAGTAAGAGCTTGATTAATATCTCTCATGCTCAGGTTTGGCTTATTTAGAGAAACAACATTGTTATTCTCCCTATTCATAGCCATGTATTCTTCACCCTTTGTCACATTTCCTTGCTCATCATATTCAGGAGGTCTGACAAAAACCGCTATGTTTGGGTCTTGAGCCATTAAAATTTTTCCCATTTCGTAGGGATCGTAAGTAGTTTGAGCCATCATTTCCAGCCCAAGATTTTTTGTTCTTCCCATCAAGCCTTTTCCAGAAAGGACAGGATTTTCGCCAAAAGGAGGAGTTATGTACGATCCAAATTCTGGAGCCGCATCCATTGTAGCCTGAGCTTGCTTTGACAAACTGCGCTGCTGCTCAGTATCAATGTCACGCAAAATACTTTGAGCTTCGCCCAGAGATATAGTGCTGTTAGGGATTGTTCCATCCCTAATCATTAATTTTAATTGTTCTGGGGTAAAATCCATTATTAATCCATAAATAGACGTTGTTCGTTTATCGGAAGAGCATTAAATTGTTCTACTGAATATCCAGCTCTTGCAGCTTGAGCAGGAAGGCCAGCCCCTCTAAAGTTTGATGATTGTAGTCCATAATTGTCTGCGTCAACGTAAGGTCTTCTTTGCATACTATTACTTATACCTATGTCTGGATTTTGGAAAAAATCAGTTACTCCATTCCAGTTATTTCCAAAAACCATGCTTCCTAGCTTGTTTATATTTCTATTAGAAGTTTCACCAAACGCTGCATTCATTTCTTCAGGCCTAGCCTGAGAATAACCACTGGCCTCTGCAAACAAACTAGCCATACCATCTAAAATAGTTTGCCCAGAACTTGTAACTAATCCATTTGCAATTCTCATAATTCCGTCATAATCAAAATTTTCAGGATTAGTTGGGTCTATGCCAGTAAGTATTTCTTGAGGAAGAGCTGTTCTTTGACTAAAAAAATCTTTAAGAACAGAAAAATCTCCACCACTTGCAGCTTCAGCTTCTATGTATGACCTCAAATCTACACCGCCACCAAAGTTTGCAAAATCTCTGTCAGTAACAACCCCCGGACTGGCAAGCCTTGCAAGAACAGTTACAAGCGTTGCCGCAGCTCTTCTTCTAGAAGTGTTATCAGAAGTTTCATCCGTAACTTGTCTAGCTAAAGATTCTAATTTCCCTCTTTCGCCTACCATTTCAGATGCGTCATCTCTAAACTTTCTAGCTGTACTCATTATTGTAGCTCTGTTATCTTCCCAAGCAGCTCTTTCTCCCCTAATACCTTGCTTTCCTCCTATCGGACTTTCTGCGTATACCGTTCCTGAAATTGGGTCTTGAAGAATTACATCGCCTGTGTCTGGGTCACGACCTTTATACTCAGGTCCAACAGGAGGTGATAATATTCCTAGTTGTATTGCTTGGGCATAACTAGAATTCAAATGCGGTATTATTGATTGTATTCCATCTCGATCTACGTCTGCTATCATTTCTAGAGTTGATTCTGTACTTATACCAAGATTCTGTTCCATGCTTAATCTATCTTTTAACAACTCCATTAGTCCTGTGTAATCGTTTGCTTTAGCAAAATTTAACGCCATTAAATTATCTTTCATTAGTGCTTGTTGTATAACATCTCTTCTCTGCAAACTTTGCATTTCCATTGCGTTTTGCATTTGATTTTCTTGCATCATCTGCTGTCTAAACTCAGGAACCTTGTTGCTAAACATTGCTCCCAAAGCTCTTAACTTTGTAGAGAGATCAGCACCGCCTCCAACTCCCATAAGCTTTTGACCTCTTGATCTTGTAGTGCCGCCCAAAGGCGCATCTAAAGACGGAGAGCCAATAGGGTTTCCAGTTAACGGATTATCTCCTACAACCGGACCTTGTTGATAAAAAGTATTTTCAATCATTTTTTTACCTACGAACCGGATTTAATTGATAAAAACTACTACCCATATTACCACCCCAAGTATTGGCGTTAGGGTTTGTATATACAGGGTTTGAGGTTTCCACTTTTGCTCCACCATCATTTCTTCCAAAT
>NZ_DJLC01000205.1:0-16241 GCF_002434875.1 Acinetobacter sp. UBA6526
AAATTTTCACAGTTGTGGCAAAGTTGCAAGGATGACTTAGGAATTACGGTCAAAGATATCCGCGATTGGTCGCCTAATAAAAATAATATCGCTGATGTAGAAAGTTGTAGCGTAAATTATCAACGATATTTCAAAGATGATGCTCAACAAAAGCAGTTTTTAGATACATTGTATTCTGAGTTAATGAAAGTTGATTCGCCATCATAATCGATGGTTTTACTAAGCTATTGCTTGAGATGAAATACTATTTCAGTGTTGGTATATAAAAGGGAAATGGAACTGCATTTCCCTTTGGAATTAGAGCTGAGCTTTTACTTCTTCACCGATTAAATAAAATGTTCCACCAGCAATGTAATGCAGACTTCTTAAAGACTTATCGGCATCTTCAAAGTGCCAGTGTCCATCATGGAAAACGCGTGAATCTGCCCAAGCCGCAATGACTGAACCAATAAATAGATCATGGCTTTGTTGATTATGCGGTTCAGGGATTACTTTACAGACTAGCCATGCTATGCAGCCATCAACTAATGGAACTTCTAGACCATCTTTATAAAATAGCTCAGTTTTGCAGTCTGCTAACTTATCAGGATGATCAAACTTACTGATAGTGCCCAACTGATGCACCATATCAAGTTGAGCGAAACATGGAACTTGAAGTGCAAAGTATCCACTTTGTTCAACCAACTGGCGAGTTTTGGTACTTTTATCCAATACCACAGTGACCTTCGCGGGTGTTAGCTCTAAAGCACATGCCCAAGCTGCTGCCATAACATCAGTGTCTTGTTCATGTTGAGCTGAAACTAACACCGTAGGACCATGATTTAAAAGACGATAAGCTTTAGGTAACTCAACCGCTAATAGATTTTGAGTGTTCATACACTTTCCGAATATTTCTGAACACAACTATTGTTGCATAAAGATCGTTATGATTTACTCATTTTCCCAACGTTTGTAGGCACGATTAAAACTTGAGGTGGATGAATAACCGAGTTTTTTTGCAACTTCTTCTTTCGTGATTAACGGATTTAATAATAACTTACGCGCTTTTTGTTTACGCACGTCGTCATATAGACTTTGAAAGCTGATCCCTTTCTCTTGTAGCATCCGCTGTAATGTTCTTTTGGTTAAATTCAACTTTTGAGCCACTTGATCAATGCTGAGCAATCCTTCTATTGGATCATCAATCAACCGCTTAACTCGATGAAGAATATCTTGTGTCGCAACTAACTCATCAAGTTCTTTTTGACAGAGCAATTTAAATTTTTCAGAGGTAAGAGGGTCAGACATACTCAAAGGTCGATCTAAAAATTCGGTTGGTGCTATTAAACGAGTATGTGGTTGTTCGTAACGTATTTCTTCAAAAGTAGTATTCAGAATTTTATTAAAACGAGAAAAATAGGGCGGATATTTACATTGTAAATCAATGCTTGGTTTAAAATCAGGAATGAAAAATCTAACTAAGTGAACGAAGCCAGTTAAGAAAAAAATACAACTAAACTCATATGATCGAGTATCTGAAACATCAGTGAAGTTCAATAGAGATGGATCATAAATAATCGTATAGTAGGCTAAATGTTGTTCGATTTTGAAATCAAATTCTACAAACGAACATTGTAAGCTAACGAACTGATTAATCGTTTGAATTGCGTCATAGGCATTTTTGGATATTGCGACAGTAAATCCAAGTAAGCCATGAGAACTGATTTTAATCTGTGTTCCTGCATAAAATCCGATGCCTTCTTCTTGTGTCAGCTCGATCGTACGCTCAATGACTTTTTTAAAAGAAGCGAGACTAATTTTATAACTTAGATCATTCAGCTTATCAATTTCTACACCAGTTCCCCAAAAGAGGGTTTCAACGGAAATATCCCATTGAGCCACGACCTCACTTAGTAAATGTGCATAAGAGCTACTTATAAAATGATGTTTATGATGACGAGGAAGACTCATGATAGTAACTAAATTCCATTTTTAAACTGATCCTGCGACTTTGAAAATAATCCAGCAATGTGAATTTGAAAATGTACATTCATCGGAATTTTCGGATTCGAGCATAATTTTGGCGTCTATTGTTATGAATTTGGCGCAGTTTGTTTTAGTCTAAAATTCACGCAATATTTGTAGGGAGTATAATTTTGCAGTTCATTTGTATGTTTGGAATGAATCCGCATACAAATCGCACGGACTATATAGCTGTAATAAAAACGAAAAATGCTAGGAGCAAAACGTGAAGAAAAAATATTTAAGCGCTATGACGTTAATGGCGGGTATGCTGATGAGCAGTGGATCTGTAGTACATGCAGGTTTATTCGACTTCTTATCACCAAAGGCATCATGGCAAAATTGTAATGTGGACTCATGTTCAGTCGGCGGTAGTACTTATGTTACCTCTAGTTATGCCAAAACAAAGTATCCAATCTTATTAGCACATGGTATGGCAGGTTTCTCTGCTGTTGGGCCTTTACAGTATTGGAATGGCATTACAGAGGACTTGGTTGGTAATGGTGCAAATGTGTTTGTCGCTCAACAAGCATCATTTAACTCATCAGAGGTACGTGGAGAACAATTACTTTTACAAGCAAAACAAGTTCTGGCAATTACAGGCGCTCAAAAGGTCAATTTGATCGGACATAGTCATGGCTCACAATCAGTTCGTTATGTAGCGAGCCTTATGCCAACTAAAGTTGCCTCAGTAACTGCTGTAGGTGGACCAACTAAAGGTTCTGATGTTGCTGATGTAGTTTATTCCATCACTCAATCACCAGTAGGGCCGATAGCAGCACCTGTTGTTGCAGCCGCAGTGGATGCTTTCTTTTCTTTAGTGGGTATTGGGTCTGGTCATTATTATGATCAAGATGCAATCGCAGGACTGAATTCACTTACAACTGCTGGCTCAGCGAATTTCAATAGTCGTTTCCCAGCAGGTGTTCCAACGACTGCTTGTGGTTCGGGTACTGAACTTGTCAATGGTGTTCGTTATTACTCATGGGGTGGTACAGGGGTGTTAACCAATGTATTAGATCCTCTAGACTATGCTTTAGTCGCAACATCATTACTCATACGTGGTGAGAATGATGGCTTGGTGCCGCGTTGTTCAAATCATTTAGGCACAGTCATTCGTGATAATTATAATTTTAACCATTTGGATGAAGTGAATCAGGTGTTAGGCTTGGTTGGTTTCCTACAAAATCCAGTCACTCCTTATCGAACTCAAGCAAACCGTTTGAAGAATCAAGGTCTATAACTACTCAAATATAAGGGAGTATGTTCTACTCCCTTTACCATATAACGGTTCACACAATTAATTATAAATAGAGCAAGGGATTATGAGCGGTAAATTTATAAATCATAAGACAATTATATTTGGTGTTATCACGAGTGTATTGCTCTTGCTACTGCTGATTTACTATGTATTTAAACCAGAAGCTCAAACTCAAAACCAAAATATAAATACGCAGACAATACAGCCAGAAAACACAGTTTTAGAAAGTGCAACTGTAAACAATAAACAAGGAAAACTGCCAACCCTAGCATCATCATTACAAGGTACAGAGATTGACTGTCCAATTCAGGTCGATGCAAATGGGAAACTCATTTTAACGGTTGGTATTCGTAGCTGTTTCGATTATTTCTTTTCTAGCTTAGGTGAAAAAACTGAAACAGAGCTTGTCGCAGATATACGACAATACTTACTCGCTACATTGCCTGAATCCGCTTCAAACT
The DNA here is from genome assembly GCF_002434875.1 of Acinetobacter sp. UBA6526. NCBI lineage: Bacteria > Pseudomonadati > Pseudomonadota > Gammaproteobacteria > Moraxellales > Moraxellaceae > Acinetobacter > Acinetobacter sp. UBA6526. Next base: position 3,724 of record NZ_DJLC01000205.1, read on the forward strand.
ATGCAATTTATTTACTTGATCAATATGTTGCTTATATGCATGCACTACAAAGCTTAAAACCAAATGCAGGCTTTAAATCTAATAATGTTGATGCTTTGCAAAAAGTCGTAGATCAAATGGCAAAAGTGCAACAACAGTTTTTTAATGCGGCTGAAATTAATGCTTTGTTTGGTAATGAAAGAAATCTAAATCAATTTAATCTTGAGCAAATGCGTATCCATGCCAATAAAAATCTAACGACACAAGAAAAGGCTACAGAGCTTGCGAAGTTGATTGATGAATTACCTCCAGCGTTGGCCGACGGAGTACGGGTTTCGATGCAATTCGCTGAATTGCAGCAACTTACGAAAGAAATCCAAGCAAAAGGCGGATCAGCTCAAGATTTAAGAAGTATGAGGGAAAGTTTACTTGGGCCTGAAGCAGCTGATCGTTTGGAAAAAGTTGATCAAGAAGAAGCAGTGTGGCAAACGCAAATTAATCAGTATTTATCTGCGCGGGATCAAATTTTAAAAAGTGATGCAAATGATGCCAGTAAACAACAATCCATTGCTGAATTACGTAATAGTTCATTTGGGACAAGAGAAGACTTATTAAGAGCTCAATCCTATGAAGTGATGCATGATCAAAAAAGTAAAGGATCATAATCAATCATTATTTCTAGCTGTAAGTACTCTCCATTTATTTCCCTGAAATGACTTGTAGAAATGGAGAGTAACTCACTTCAATAAAAAATATGAATTTGCTATTTATTCGTATTTTATGCAATTTAACTTTCATAAAAATGCGTCGACACTTAGAATCTAATCTGTTCAGAAAAGGCTAGAGAATTGTTGTGTCAAACCATTTAGAAAACGAATTTGAGCTAAGTAATGATGAAATGCATCTTTATAGTCGTCAGATTTTATTAGATGGTTGGGATATTGAAGCACAAGAAAAACTCAAACTCGCTAATGTTTTGATTATCGGTGCAGGTGGCATAGGTTGTACAAGTGCTGAGCTTTTGGCACGAGCGGGTGTGGGTAAAATTACGATTGTTGATGCTGATACCATTGAGATGAGTAATCTTCAGAGACAAATTGCATTTACATTGAATGATCTAGGTCGTTACAAAGCAGAGATTTTGGCCAAGCATCTACAAACAATTAATCCGCATATACAAGTGAACTATCAAAATATACGTTTTGACCCAACGAATGCTGATGATTTAGTACAGCATCAAGATGTAGTTTTAGATGGTTGCGATAATTTTAGTACGCGTTACTTGGTCAATTCGATTTGTCGAAAATATCAAATTCCATTAATTAGTGCTTCAGCGATTGGTTTCGAAGGGCAGTTATTTATGGTTGATGCTGAGACCGCATGCTATGAGTGTCTATTTCCTAAAGAAAATCATGCAAATGAAGGGTTGCGCTGCGCAGAATCAGGTGTACTAGCCACTACGCCTGTCATTATAGCGTCATTACAAGCACATCACACTTTGTTGTTCTTAGGCCGTGGATTAACGCCACTTAAACAGAAACTTTTGCTTTGGAATGGTTTAAATCTTTCACAGCGTATTTTGCAATTTGAAAAAGATGCAAATTGTCCGGTTTGTCAGGCAACTTAATCGGTAAACGCCGTGAAATTTGATAAACTAAAACCATCTATGAGGCAATGAAAGATTATGAAAAGAAATATTTTATTCGATGGATTGCGTTCTGTTGCACGTATCGGTGAAACAGTGATGGTTGCAGCACAGGCAGGTGTAAAATACGCAACTGAAAAACCAAGTAACGCAAAACTTATGCGTGAGACTTTTGAATCATTGGGTTCTACTTATATTAAACTTGGTCAATTCATCGCAAGTACACCATCTTTATTCCCTCGTGAATATGTTGAAGAGTTCCAAGGTTGTTTAGATCAAACACCAACTTTGCCTTTTAGTTATATTCAACAAGTTTTAGCTGAAGAATTTGAAGGTAAGAATCTAAATGAAATCTTTAGCTTTATTGATGAAAAGCCTTTAGCATCAGCATCAATTGCACAAGTACATGCTGCTCGATTAGTTACAGGTGAAGATGTTGTATTAAAAGTACAAAAACCTGGTGTGGAAACGATTCTATACACAGATTTAAATGTAGTTCATTGGGCAACAAAACTCCTTGAAAAGGCAGTTCCTAAAATCAAATTTGCCTCCTTGTCTGAAATCGTTGATGAAATTAAAACACGTATGGTACGCGAAGTAGATTTTATCGAAGAAGCACAAAATCTTGATGATTTTGTACAGTACCTAAATGTTTCAGGTAATCAAGCTGCAACTGCGCCAAAGGTTTATCACCAATTCTCTACGCGCCGTGTTTTAACGATGCAACGATTGTATGGTGTGTCTTTAACTGATTTTGACGTTGTAAAGAAATATGCAAAAGATCCAACACAAGTATTGATTACAGCCATGAATACATGGTTTGGTAGTTTAATGTTATGTAAGAGTTTCCATGCAGATTTACATGCAGGGAATCTAATGCTGCTTGAAGATGGTCGCATTGGTTTTATTGATTTCGGTATTGTTGGTCAATTAAAACCAGAAGTTTGGACTGCGTGTATGGCATTCATGGATGCTTTGCAGCATACCAATTACACGGCTATGGCTGAAAATATGCTCAAAATGGGCATGACGCATCAGAAAATTGATACCCAAGTTTTAGCTGATGATCTCGAGCGTTTATTTAGTGGTGTACTTTTAGCCGATCCTCAAGAGATTTTGACTTCAAATCCTGCTGATCTCAATGATATTATGATGGACATGATTGGGGTTGGTGAACGTCACGGCATCAAATTCCCGCGCGACTTTGCGCTATTATTCAAGCAAATGTTATATTTTGATCGTTTCATGCGTGTTCTCGCACCCTATACCGATATTTATGCTGACCAACGTTTGAAAATGGTTCACAATATCGAACCTGCTTCATTCTTGAAGCACTAAAAATTCTTTTAAATCCCCCTTGTTTCAAGGGGGAAATTTTATGTGATGTTGAGTTAATGGACGCCATTATTATAGAAGGGCTAAAAGTTGATACGGTTGTTGGTTGTTTTAATTGGGAACGCCAAATCATTCAGCCTTTGATGTTGGATTTAACGATTCATAATGACTTGAGTCAGGCTGCTCAGTCTGATGAGTTGGAAGATACGCTGAATTATGCTCAAATTTGTGAGTTAGCTGCACAAGTGATCCAACAAGCAAAACCTAAGTTAATTGAGCATGCTGCTCAATTGGTTCTTGAAAGTTTATTTACGACTTTTTCTTCGATTGAATCTATTATTATCACTATTCGTAAACCTGCAATTATTGCTCAAGCAACTGCAGTAGGAATTCGCCTTGAACGCAACAGAAACGATTTTTGCGCTCGCACTGGCGAGTAATGTCCAACAACAACATCATTTCAGTTTTGCTTATGCTCAAATTAAGCAATTGGGTGATGTGAAATTTTCTTCTATTTATCAGATTCCATGTCGTGATGGTGTAGGTGCTGATTATTGGAACTCCGCTTGTTTATTAACAAGTACCTTGTCTGTTGAGGACATGATTGAGGCATTAAAAAAATTAGAATTAGAATCTGGGCGTATTCGGCCATCGCATCATATTAGCTTAGACATCGATGTTATTGCATGGGGCAAAGATTTGAACCATATGCAATTTAATCCAAAGAAGCTACCATTAGCAGTAGATGTGAAAATTCCTTTAGTTGAATTATGGCAAGATGATGCGCTGGAATATAATTCAGAGCTGCAATATCCTGTCATTACAATGTAATTTTATTGTTTGTAACGCCATAATAATAGGAATAATTTTATGAAAATTATTTTTCAAATTTCATTTTTAAGTCTTTTATTGTCTGGTTGTGCAGCCATGAGTGTTGATCAATGTAAAACGGCAAACTGGGCAAGTGTTGGTGAAAAAGACGGTTCTGCAGGACGAGAGTCAAGATTAGATAAATACTATTCATCGTGTCAGAAAGCGAATATTGTTCCGAATCAAGCGCTTTATGAAAAAGGTTATAAGCAAGGTTTAAGTTATTATTGTCGTCCTGAATCAATCTTCTATGAAGCGATGGAAGGACGCGGGAATTATCAAGTTTGCCCAGTTGAAAAACGTGATGCGTTACGATCATATTATCAAGTTGCTAATGAATACTACCAAGCAAATTCTGAATTTGATCGCTCACAAAATGATGTCAGTTATTATTTGAGAGAATTAGAACGTAAAGATTTATCATCAAAGCTTAGAGATGACTATAAAAAGCGTTTATACGATTTACGCTCAAATAGCAGCAGAGTTCAATATCGTTATCAAGATGCTGTAAGGAACCTTGAACGATTTAAAGCAGAACATGGATTGAATTAATCCAATTCTAAAACCTATGGTGCTGCCATAGGTTTTTTTATAAATAGAACAATTGAAACACATACTAAAAGCTTAACCAGTGTTTGAATATTCACATGAATTGTTTAAAAGGAACGGCATGAAAATTAAATATCTGATATTGGGCTTACTTGCGTGTAGCGCAATGAACTCGGCGTATGCGATTGATGCCAAATATAGAGAATTACTAATCCAATCAGGTTGTACACAAGTGAGTGAAATGCAAGGTTGTGATATTTATAAAAGCAAAGAAGAAAATGCAACGTCGGGTTTCGTCACACCACAACCTCAACAAATGATATCAAATCAAAGCATTCATCAAAAAGATTGGGTTGCTCAAAAAGCTGATGGTTCAAAATTAGCAACCATCAAAATTGATGATGCAAAACGTGTATGGGTGAATAGCAAACGAGTGTTCTTTGTTAAAAAGGGCAAGGATCAGTTACAGTTCAAAAAAGATAAAATAACCTATGTGATTTTTACTGAGCAAAATAGATATTCGCAAAGTTATTGGCATAATCAAAAAGCAAACATGCATGGTAAGATTATTGTTAAATGATCTGTGATTGATTATAAAAAAGGGCGTTGTGTTGAAACGCCCTTTATCTTTTATAAATAGTAACTGGTTTTAGTCATGAGTTTAGAAATGGCTGTCATGGTGATACGAACAGGTACAGGTAAATCAACACCACCCGCATTGAGTGCTGTATCTCGATGATGAAGCTCATCTTCATTCATTTGTACTAAGATTTTACGTGAACGCTCATCATGTTCGGGTAATTGTTGAATATGATCTTGTAAATGTTGGCTGACTTGACGCTCTGTTTCTGCGACAAAACCTAAGCTATATTTATCGCCAGCAATTCCTGCAATTGCACCCATGCCATAAGACAAACCATACCAAATCGGGTTAAGTAGGCTGGTGTGGCTGTCTAACTCTTTTAAACGATCTTCACACCAAGCAAGATGGTCTTGTTCTTCGATGGCTGCTTGTTGCATTTCTTCACGAACATGAGGGAGTTTTGCTGTCAATGCTTGTCCGTGATAAAGCGCTTGAGCACAGACTTCGCCGCTATGATTAACACGCATTAAACCTGCAACATGACGAGCATCACTCACGCACAGTTGTGATGGTTCATGATCTGCTGGATTACCGCGTTGAGCACTCGTTGCACCAGGAACTAAGCTGCGTAATGCTTGGTCAAATGAGTTAATCAGCTTATCTAGACCTGTATACTGACGCATAAGTTAATCCTCTAAAGTGTTTGGAACATTTGCAATAAGTGGTTTTAGTCGTCTCAACAACCAAATGGAGAAAAATGCACTTAAAACAGCCGTAATAATAAATAAGATTTTAATATCAATTTTTAAAATGCTTAAGACTAAAATTGAGAAAATTGCAGATGAAACCATAAATACAGCATTTAAAATATTATTTGCGGCCACAATACGCGCACGATGAGAGCGCGGAGAATAAGCCTGCATCATGGCGTATAGTGGCACGATATAAAAACCACCACTAATACCCAGTAGAGTGACTGCTAACATCACGTGATAATAGACTAAACCTTGAGTAAAAATGTCGCCAAGATTGAGAAGCTCACCCGTGCGTTCAGGAACAAAAGCAAGGCTTGTAGCTAAATAAAGTGCAAATACAGTCAGACCAACAGCACCATAAGGCACCATCTTGATATTGATATCACTACCGCCAATCTTTCTGCATAGTAGTGAGCCAACACCAATTCCTACAGAGAAAAAGGTCAGTAATAAGCTCACCACATTTTCAGAAGCATGTAAGTTTTGCTGAGTGAGTTGAGGAATTTGGGTGAGGTACGTAGCGCCATAAAACCAATACCAAGAATTACCCAGCAAAATAATGAAAACAACAGGAATGCCTTTGACGTATTTTAATGTCTGAAAGCTAGTACGGACAAAGTTCCAATCAATCTTTAAGTCTGGTTCAGCAACTTTTTGAGGTAAAATAAATCGGCTACATAAATAGCCTAAGCAGGCAATTGTGACAACTGTGACACTAATCCACAGTAAGTTTCCTTCAGATGAGGCGATGACAGCACCACCTAAAATCATACCAAGTAAAATTGCAATAGAAGTACCCGACTGAAATAATGCATTACCAGACATTAATTCTTGAGGTTTTAAAATTTCAGGCAAGATGGCGTACTTAATTGGACCAAAGCAGGTTGAATGTGTACCCATAAGAAATAAAGCAAACAATAACAGCCACAAATTACCAAGTAAAAAGCCTGCTGTTCCGATGAGCATGATGACAATTTCTAATATTTTAATAAATCGAATAAGCTGAGATCTTTCATATTTATCAGCGATTTGACCTGCTGTCGCTGAAAAGAAAAAGTAAGGTAGAATAAAAAGAAGTGCAGCAAGATTATTTAAAGTACTAATGGGTGCGCTTTGTTGCTGAATCCAACCATAGGTAATGACTAAGAGTAAAGCTTGTTTATAAACGTTGTCATTCAGTGCCCCAAAAAATTGTGTGAAAAACATCGGAACAAACCGACGTGATGTCATTAAGTGGTCATCTTGTTTCATCGTGTGTTCACTTCATTGTGTTTTATAAAAAAATGTGACTTACTGTAAAAATACTACAAAATGCATGTATGATACTTTCAATGTTTGATTGGATGAAAATCAACGATTTGAAGAACTTTTCACCCGTCAAAAAAAGATAAATTAAAAATAAGTTTAGAGTTTCACATGCCATCTAAAGCTAAGTTTAAACAGTCAACACTGGTTCATTCTATGCATTTAATATTTAAAATGCAGGGCTTTCCTAAACTTATTTGTAGTAGTTTTTTAATTAGTTCTTGTATATCAGTTGCTTGTGCTCAAGAGCAGGTTTCTGATTTGTCGAAAAATGAAACAATTGAACAACCTACAACAACAGTCGATTCAGACACTGTACAAGAAACAACGATGTTTAATACTCAATTGGTCAATGCTTTACCAAGTTCGAATATCAATGTGCAAGACAGTTTGGACGCGTTAAAACAGCAAGAACAATCCGTAAATCAAATTAACGAATTGAAACCAATTCAGTTAGACGACAACTTAGAAGATTTACCAACGGTCACAGTTGATCAAAATATGGCAGACGAAATTTTTCGTGTTGCTGAAGAAGCAAAAAATGATGCGAAAAATTATCGTGATAATCCAACTAAAACGTCCGATGTATTGGTGAATGATGCTTCGCAGGCGGAATTGACAGAGATTACCAAAGCACCTGTGAATATTGATCAATTGATGCAGGAAATCCAAACAGACAGCAAGATTGTTGTTGAGGCAAATGAATTAGGGCGAACACTACCTGAATTGCAAGTCAATGATGACAAGAAAGATGAAAAAGTTGGCTTCTTTAAAAGAATTTGGAATCGTTTACATCCTGATAATCTACTCAATGCTGAGAAAATACCCCGTATTTCAGCAGATGTTTCAGGTGCGCCAGCAATATTGGCAACAAATATTAAAGCAAAACTTTCTACTTTTACCCAAGAGTCGTTTGAAGATTTCAACGTTGCATTACCACAGTTAAGATCACTTACGAATCAAGCAGCGCAAGCAGTTGGTTATTACAACGCGGAATTTAAGTTTGAAAAAGTGAGTGATAGCAAAGTTAAAGTTAACGTTACGCCGAATGAACCAGTAAAAATCAAAGAGCAAAATATTGAGTTTTCTGGAGCAGGTGAGAATTTACCGCAACTCCAAGTTCTTCGCTTAATTCCTGAGCAAGATGAAGGTGATATCTTCAATCACGGTAAATATGAAGAGACTAAAACTAAAATCGTCAGCGCTGCAACCGACAATGGTTTCTTTGATGCTTATTGGCGATTACACGATGTAAAAATTACTCAACCAGATAAGACAGCGGAAATTAACCTGAAATATGAGACAGGCGACCGTTATAAGCTTAAAAAAGTTGAGTATAGGATGAGCGATCCGAGTAAGCCTTTGCCACTAACACAAAAAGTATTGGATAGCCTAGCTCCTTGGAAAGAAGATGATGACTATGCTTTCTGGCGTGTTAATGCATTGGCAAACAACCTCACTAATACCCGTTATTTTAACTACACCTTGGTTGATACGATCAAGCCAGACCCGATTCAACCGCCTTTAGAATTAGCACCCGATTTACAGGCATTGGTTGATCAACAAAATATTCAGCAATCACAGCTGATGAGTAGCCAACAGAAAGCTGATTTGGCTCGGCAAAAAGTCGTTTCTGCTGACGAAGTGACTCAAGATGTTGTGGATGAATCACAGTTCTCTGGTGGTGAGTCACAACAATACGCAATTGCACGTGCAATGCCACTCTCGCATGATGATGATGATGAGGAAGAGGAAAGACAAAAACTAGAAGAGCAAACGCGAATCGAGAAAAAAATCCCTGTTGTTGTGACATTAAATGCTGATCGTTTAAATAGTTTAGAAACTGGTCTTGGTTATGGTACGGATACGGGAGCACGTATTCGTAGCCAATATCGACGTGCCATTGTAAATAAGTATGGACATTCATTTGATGCCAACATCGAGGTTTCACAAATTCGTCAATCAATCGATGGTCGTTATAGCATTCCTTATAAACATCCATTGAATGATTACTTTAACCTTGTCGGTGGTTATGAGCGTGAAGAGCGTGACGATATTGGTCCAGATGTAAATCTGCTTGTTGAATCAGCGGTATTGGGTGGTGAGCGTGTAATTAAAAACCCGCTCGGTGATTGGCAACATACGATGGGTGTTCGTTATCGTCTAGATCGACTCACGAAAAAAGGTGATGTTGATGTAAATGAGTTACCTGATGCATTTAAAGTATCAGGAATGGATTCAGAACAAGAATCTCTATTGTTTGGTTATGAACTATCTAAAACCAATGCCAATTCACGTTTAAATCCAACCCAAGGCTTTAAACAGACCTACAAAGTTGAACTGGGAACTGAATCATTACTTTCTGATGCAAACATGGCGATCTTAACTGCTGGTTGGAGATTTATTTATTCACTAGGTGAAAACGATGACCATCAGTTTGTTGGTCGTGGTGATGCAAGTTATATTTTCACTGATGACTTTAATAAAGTACCTTATAACTTGCGTTTCTTCACAGGTGGGGATCAGTCATTACGTGGATTTGACTACAAGAGTTTATCGCCTGAAGAAGATGGTTATAAGATTGGTGGTCAGGCGTTAGGGGTTGGTTCCCTAGAATATAACTATCAGTTTAAAGATGGCTGGCGAGCAGCAATTTTTTCTGATTTTGGTGATGCTTACGATAAAGATTTTAACAATCCGACAGAATATAGTATTGGTGTTGGTATTCGTTGGAGATCGCCAATTGGCCCAATTCGATTAGATGTTGCATCAGGTATTTCAAATGATAACAATCCTATTCGATTGCATTTCTTTATTGGTCCGCAGCTTTAATACAGTTTAAAAACTCCTTTAAAAGGTCAAATAATTTTCAGGTTGATTATGACGGAAGTAGAACAGCAATTAACACCTCCAACTGGACCTAAATCTGAACGGCATATTTTCCGTAGTATTGTGCTGATTATATTTATCACGCTTTTACTATTGGTAAGTTCAGTGCTAGTAATGATGTCTACAGATAAAGGTAGCCGCTTTCTACTAGATCGTGTACTTCAGACTCAGCAAATTATTAAGTATGAATATGAAGGTGGGAATTTACTTTCAGGCATTATTCTAAAAAATGTACTTGTACAACTGAAAGCAGTAAATGTCTCAATAGATCGTGCAGATGTATCACTTGGTTGGCGTGCGATTTTAAACAAAGAAATACACTTGAGTCATGCTGATATCAAGAATCTGGTCATTATTAATAAAAATCCACCATCAGGTAAGCCGTTTGCTTTTGATGCAATTAAATTACCTTTCGTTCTGCGTGTAGATGAAGCGACCTTAGATCGTTTAGAAATCAAAACAACAACATCAACTGTTGATTTTAATGATATTTATTTAAAAGATGCATTATGGTCAGGTACAAAGCTGAATTTTGAAGATTCACGTATGGATATGGGCTACTTAGCTCTACAAAATGCCACAGGTGAAATGGACTTTAGTGGTAAATATCCACTGAATGCCAAAGCTGATGTGATCATTCCTGCACTCAATAGTCTAGATATTAAAACCATTAAGCTTGTTGCGACGGGTACATTGGATACCTTAAAGGCAGGCATTGCAACACAAACGCCTGATATGTTGACAGGTTGGGTTGTCGTTCATCCTGTACGTGATCATGTGCCTATGAATGGCGAACTATTATTTAAAAACTATCATTTACCATTACTGAAAGAGCAAAAGCTATTTGCTAAAGATGGTGTTGCACGTTTTCGTGGTGATATTCAGAAATTAGTCATTAATTTAGATACTGATCTAAAGGGCGAGCAAATTCCAGAAGGTAAATATAATGCGCTCATGGATACAGACCTCAAAAATCAACTGAATATACGAGATTTTAATGGGCAACTCATGGATGGATCTGTTGCTTTAAATGGTTTGGTCAATTGGCGTGAGCATGTTTCTTGGGATATTAAAGGCCGTTTAAGTCATTTGAATCCAAAAAATGAAACCGTACCCCAAGTTGCTCAAGACTTTTTACCACCAAATTTAGATGCGAATATTAGTTCATCGGGAACAATGGAAAAAGGTTTGGCATTAGTTGCTGAATTGGCTTTTGATAAATATGAAACATGGAATGTTAAGCTTAACCAAGCTGAAGCGAAGGATAAAAAGCCTCAACCGATGCTATTAGATGTTTCTTGGAAAAAAATCGACCGTGCTGTTCCTTATATTGGTTGGTTAAGCAGTGATGAAGGTCAAACCAATATTGCCTTGAAAGAGGGTCAACAAGATATTTATCTATCGACAACTGTACGCCCGCATGAGCAAACACTATTACCAACAGGTAAATACAATGCGCGTCTTGATGTAAAAGGCAGTCTGTTAGATGTTGAAAACTTTAGTTATCAAGCTGCTAAAGGTAGCTTAGTTGGTCAAGCAAAAGTAAAACTACCATCTGAAAAACAACAACTTTCATGGCAAGCTCAGCTCAAAGCAGAAGACTTTAATCCACAAACAGTTTCGGCTTCAGCCCCCGTTAATTTGCTAAATGGTGAAATTAAAGCGACAGGATTTGCCAAGCCAAATCAACAAATTATTCAGTTAGAGCAGATTGATTTAAAAGGTCAGCTTGCTCAAGCGGGTAGTAATGAAACGATTGCTTTAAAAGGTAAAAGTACAGCCGCACTCATTTTCCACGATCAAAAAGCAGGTGGTGGCTTTAAAAGCTTTGCTGTGAACTACGACGGTTCATTAAATGCTTTAAATCAGGGGAATGGTTTATTAAAAATCGATATAGTTGGAACACCAGAACTTATTAAAGTGAATGAACTCAAACATGATGGTGTGGCAGGTAAATTGTTTGCTACAGGTTCAGTAAATCTAAAAGATAAATTAGGCTGGGATATTGATGCTTCATTAGTACGATTTAAACCACAGTACTTTGTTTCTAGTGTCAAAGGTGAAATTTCGGGTCATGTAAAATCACAAGGCATTTGGTCTGATCAATTGAAACGCATTGATATTCGTCAGTTAAATGCAGCAGGTTTTATTAACAACAAACCTGTACGTGGTCGTGGAAATCTTACTTTATTACTTGATTCAAACCAAAAAGGCTTCTTGCCGCAACAGTTTGAAGCAAATGATCTGTTCCTTGCGTATGCTCAAAATCAATTGCAAGCAACAGGCAATGCTCAAAGCTTAAAAATCAAATTAAATGCACCTGCACTATATGAGCTATATCCAGGTTTGCAAGGTCGTGCATACGGTAGTTTAAATATCCAATCGCAACCGCGTTTGAAAGCTACAGCAAATATTGCAGTTGATGATTTTGCATTCAATGATTTGGTGAGCACTAAGTCTTTGCGCATCCAAGGTGAATTACCGACATCTGAAACAACGCCTACTTTATTGACTGCAAAAATTGATAATTTACGTAGTGGAAATAAAGAAATTGAAAATCCAGTTGTCAGCCTCGCAGGCACTCGAAAAGCACATCTATTAAAAGTTG
>NZ_DJLC01000151.1:0-3107 GCF_002434875.1 Acinetobacter sp. UBA6526
CACAAAAAATGTTGAAGAATATTCTATTGTTGCTGGAAATCCAGCACGATTCATTCGTTATCGTAAATAGGAATAATCATTAAAAAAGTCTCAAGAGATTCTATACATAAATTTAACCCACCATGCTTTTATCTGTGTTAAGTTAAAAATAAGTAGAAGACCTAAGGTATTAAACCTAAAGAGAGGCGAATATGAACCGCGTAATTGCATGTATTGATTCTTCACCCTGTATTGATGCAGTGGCCGAGGCTGCTGTATGGGTGGCAAGGCAAACTCAAAGAGAATTAGTACTGTTGCAAATTCTGGACTATTACCCTGCAAGTTATCATTTAGGTGAAATTAGTGGTGTGATTGGCTTTGAGAGTAATGCAATGCTACTCAAAGAGTTAGCAGAGCTAGAACAGAAGCAAAGTGAGTTAGCACTAGATTATAGTAATAATTTACTGAAGCATATTTCAGAGCAAATTGAAAAGCAGTACGGTTTAACAAGCACCAAAATCCAAGAAAAAGGGGATTTTCTTGAACAAAGCTTTAATATTCTAAATGAAAATGATGTTGTGATTATTGGGCGTGTAGGGGAGCGCGCTGCTGAAAAGAATAAACCGATTGGGAGTAATGTAGAAAACTTTATTCGTGGTGCAAACTGTACTGTGATTACGGTTGGTGAGCATTTCTCTCCTCCTAGACGATTTATCTTCGCTTATGAATATTCTCCAACCTGCCAAAAGATGCTGCAACGGATTGCCCAAAGTGATTTGCTAAAACAATTGCAATGTCATTTGCTCTATGTTGGTGATCATCCTGAAATGTTGACTGAACCAGAAAAGTACTTAAAAGATGCAGGACTAGAGGTCGTGACGATTTATCGTTACGGTGATGTCGCTCAAAATATTCTTGAATATCAAAGGGAACATGATATTCAGTTGATTGTACTTGGTGCATTTAGCCATAGTAAGATTCATCAATTTTTCTTAGGCAGTATTACGACTACAATCTTCAGGAATGCAAATGTTCCATTATTAGTCGCTAAGTGATTCATTTTATTCCATATAGTTATCCGCAATAACTGTGGATAACTATATGGAAAAGCAATGCAGATATATATAATTATTTGATATTAAAAGACTAAAAATAAAAGATTATTTTTTGATCGCTATTTTACAATGGCAATTGCAAAGCCATCATGACCCTTTGAGCCGACTGTTTGCAGTGCAGTACATGACAAAAGTTGTGGATGATCTTTAAGTGCACTGAAAGCATCGCGAATACCTTCAATACTTGGTTTTTTATTATTTTCATCCAAAATTGCACCAGCACGAATCACATTATCAAGGACAATAATGCTGCCTGAGTGTGTAAGTTTTAAACTCAACTCAAAATATTCACGATAACTTTGTTTATCCGCATCAATAAAAATCAGATCGAATGGTTCAGCGCCATCTGCGATCAATTGCTTCATGATATCTGCGCCACGACCTTTTTTAAGCTCGATATTAGTTGGCATATTGGCATAGTCAATATTTTCTTGAGCAATGATCACATGGGTGTCTCGACCTTCAACAGTCAAAAGATAACCATCTTCAGGAAGTGCTTTGGCTAACCAAATTGTGCTGTAAGCACCAAAAGTTCCAAGTTCCAATACACGTTTACATTGATTCATCTGAATCAACATTTGTAAGAACATGCCTTGATTAGGCGCAACAGCCAGATGGTTAGAAAAACCTTGGGTATCGGTATTGTCTAACGCATGTTGAAGTCTTGGATCTGTGGGAATTAAATGTGAATTGATATATTCATCAATGTCGGTCCACATTTGTTGCATAATCAAGTTTACCTATGAATCTGTTAGCTGCATTTTAAACATTTATAATCAGAGTGCAATTTGATTGACCAATTATTCATGTTCATCGAAACAAAAAAGAGATCTCGATGATCTCTTTTTAGATAAGTTTTCTACACGCTACGCTTTAGAAGTTACATATTGAACTGTTACGGGTCAAATCAGGACCCCAAGTACGATAGCCCTGAGTGTCTAGATGAATTTGACCTGAATTATATAAGCCAATACCTAAATCTAAACTTTGACCATGTTGTATCCAGAATTGGCATAGCTTGAATTTGGTTTGTTCGATATATGCATAGTCCTGAGGTTGTGGATATTCAGGCCCAATACGGAAGTCAATTGCTGAGTTAAATAAGTGCTTGGATGAACTTGCACCACCTGCACATTGATTCAAAGGTAAGTCACGATAAACTGAGGTGACTTCAAAATCAGTCAAAATCTTTGCTGCAATTAGATATTTAAAGACACGTAAAGTTGATAGAGAATTACCCCATAACTCACGATTTGGCACCATGTATTCTGAGCGACCACATTTTTGCCAATCTCTTGCCGATCTTAAAAGTTCAAAACTTGGAATGATATGTGCAACATTATTGCGCATTAAAAATTGTTCGTATTCGCGGACGCGTGCGTAGTTTTCACCCTGACCAAGCCATTTACGATAAGATGCAGGCTCTACTTTGTTTGGAATAGGGCGGGTAAAGGTTACTTGTTCTTGTGGGATGTAGATTCTTTTACCTTGATTTTGATTCATTTTAGTTGAAGAACTGGTACAACCCACCATCATCACAGGGATGATAAATAATGATAATAGACCCTGTAATTTGTTTCGCATCATAAAAAGGCAGTTCTTGATTTGGAGGCGTCTTATTTTAATGCAAAATAACGCACTAATAATGATGCAATTGCAAAGAAATGTGTGATTCAGGTATAAAAAAGACCAGTAAAAACTGGCCTTTTTTACACAATATTATTTTTCTAAATATTGTAATTTGGATGGTTTTCCATTCCATTCTTCACGATCAGCAGGTTGTTCGCCAATTTGTGTGATGTTGTTGCCAGCCCACTTTTCAGATAACTCAGCATTGAGTTCGATAAAGACTTCTTGGCCCTCAGGTAACTCATCTTCAGAGAAAATTGCATTTGCTGGGCATTCAGGTTCACACAATGCGCAGTCGATACATTCATCTGGATTGATCACAAGGAAATTAGGACCTTCATAGAAACAGTCTACAGGGCAAACTTCAACACAATCTGTGTATTT
>NZ_DJLC01000151.1:3432-8743 GCF_002434875.1 Acinetobacter sp. UBA6526
TATTTACATTTAATACAATTTTCAGTGACAACGAAGGTCATGGCGACAGCTACCTAAAAATACGGTTTTTTGTTTGGAATGAGCTATTGTAGGCAAAAAAGGGGTAAACAAACAATTGCTTTTATTGATATTGTTTATTTATACATGTGAAAAATAAGTTAATTTATTGATAATAAAACAGATGTTGTATTACTCAGTTAGATTTTGCCAGAAAAATAAATAAGTTAGATCGTCAATTAGGCAAATAGTTGAAAGTGAATCTTATTTCTATTTTCAGTTAAAACTGTATATTCATATATGTGCTGAAGTTAATAGGAGGAGCTAGGTTAAATCATCAATGTTTAATTTTTTAGATAGCTAAGCAACTATAAGGTATAGAGGATATGGATATCCTCTGGTTCTAATTCAAATAAATGCTGGTCAGGTTTTTCTAAAAGTGTCGCACCTTGTTTAAGATAAAAATCAACAGTACGTTTACTTGGTGTTGCTGAAATATACAGTTGCTTAGCACCAAGTTGCTTCGCTGAAATGATTGAGGATTGCATCAGCTGTATGCCAATCCCTAAGTTTTGATGGTTGGCATCCACATAAAAATATTGAAGTAGTTTGGCTTCTGGATAATCAGCAATATATTGGTTTGAGACGACTTGAATCGCAATCAACTGATGTGAACTATCAAATGCGCCGACACATAAAGCGCCATGTTGATGCAGCATTTTTAATAATGGCGGATCATTTTCTAAATGATATGCATCCCAATTTTTGACATCATAAAAACAATCGATGAGTTCTAATTGTTGTTTTTGTTGTCGGTACATTTGTGTGATCAGTTCGCGCCGACTGATGTGCTGCCAAATTAAATCGAGTTCTGTGATTTCTAATTTTTTAAATTGAAGCTTGATGTCTTTATTCCTTAAATGTGCTGTGTAATGAGTTTATTAATATTTATTTTCACTAAGAGTTAGCCTAGCTGAATTTAGAACAAGCCGAATACATCGACTTGTCCTAAAAATCAAATTTACGATTTTAGAGCAGCTTTTAATGAGTAAAGCTGTTCTAAGGCTTGGCGTGGTGTTAAATCATCGACATCAATTTGCTGCAATAATTCAAGAGCAGGTGATTGAGTCTCTATTTCAACTATTCGTTCAACAACTTGTGTTTCAATTTCATGTTCAACGGCACTGAATAAATCATTTTGAACACTATTCTGTAAATGCTGGTGTTGTTGCTTTTCTAGAATTTTTAACCGTTTCTGCGCCTCTTTAATGACATTGGCTGGAATACCTGCCAACTTAGCAACTTGCAAACCATGACTTTGACTTGCAGGCCCATGTTGAACCTTATGTAGCAGAATTAGATTGCCATTTAACTCTTGTGCAGTCACATGATAGTTATCAATTCCAGCTTCGCTACCAAGCTCTGTCAGCTCAAAATAATGCGTCGCAAATAGACATAAGCACTTCACGCGTTTCGTCAGATCAACCACGCATGCCCAAGCTAAAGATAGACCGTCATAAGTACTAGTGCCACGACCAACTTCATCCATCAATACTAGAGATTGACTGGTTGCATGATGAAGAATTTGAGAGGTTTCCGTCATCTCCACCATAAAAGTTGATTTACCTGTAGATAAATCATCGGCTGAACCAATACGAGTAAAGATTCGGTCAATTGAACCAAGCTTGGCTGATTTTGCAGGAACAAAGCTTCCGCAATAAGCAAGTAAACTGATCAATGCAGTTTGACGCATAAAGGTTGATTTACCACCCATATTGGGGCCAGTAATAATCGCCATACGATGCTGACTATCTAAGAACGTATCATTTGGGGTGAATGGTGCTTTATTCAAAGCTTCAACTACTGGATGGCGACCTGCTTGAATCTTAATCCCTGTCTCTGGAGTGAATTCAGGTCGTGCCCAATTGTTGAGTCGAGCTTGATGTGCGAAGTTGGCTAAGATGTCGATATTTGCAATTGCGGCGCTCATCATTTGTAAATGCGCAATATTTTGACGTAACTCATCTAGAAGAGATTCAAATAAAAGTTTCTCACGGGCTAGGGCACGGGATTCACTTGAAAGCACTTTGTCTTCAAAACTTTTGAGTTCGGGGGTGATATAACGCTCAGCATTTTTAAGCGTTTGACGGCGTATATAGTCGGCAGGAGCTTGCTCGGCTTGTGCGCGAGTGAGTTCGATATAATAGCCACTGACACGGTTGTAACCGATTTTTAAGGTATTAATTCCTGTACGTTCACGCTCTTTAATTTCTAAATCAATCAAGAATTGTCCAGCATGGTCACGAATTTTTCTTAATTCATCTAATTCGTCGTCATAGCCTTCTGCAATTACATTGCCATCACGTAATAATACAGGTGGATTTTCAACAATTGCATCCATGAGGTGTTGATGCAAACTCTTAAAATCACCTAATTCATGATCTAATTGCATCAATAGCTTAGAGTTTTGCGTTTTTAAGACAGGTGCTAAAGCATGTCTTAAAAATGGAATTTGTGCACAGGCTTGGCGGAGTTGTACTAAATCACGCGGACGGGCACTACCTAATGCAACTCGGCTGAGTACACGTTCTATATCACCGATTTCTTTAAGCACCAGACGGACTGGTGCTTCATGATAACCTTTTAATAATTGTTCTGTAGCATCCAGTCGAGCATCTAAAATTGCAGTATCACGAAGAGGCTGCATCAGTGTACGACTAAGCAAACGTCCACCCATCGCAGTCTGACAGTCATTAATCAATTGAAATAATGACGTTCCATGTTCAAATAAAGGCTCGATAATTTCTAAATTACGACGGGTAATTGGATCAAGCGCAATAAAGTCGGTGCTTTGCTCAATCTGAATTGAACGAATATGTGGCAATGCCGTTTTTTGAGTTTCTTTGGCATAATGAATTAAAGCTGCCGCGGCTGCTTTTGCCAAAGGGTAAGGATCTAATCCAAAACCAGACAAAGTTGACACAGAGAGCTGATCACATAAGGTTTTTTGAGCATTATTTAAATTGAAATCAACATTTGGACGCTTAGTTACAGGGCAATCAAGATTTTTCTTAATTTGTTCAATAATATTTTGATCAACTAAATCTTCATCGATTAAGATTTCGCTCGGCATTAAACGAGCCAGTTCAATCGGGAGTTGCTCTGGTTTATAGTTTTGTTGTTGAACTTTAAAAATACCTGCACTGAGATCAAGCAGTGCAAAACCGATTTGATTTTGTTGAATGCAGAGTGCAACTAAGTTTGATGATTGATAACTTGTTAAGAGAGCATCATCTGTGAGTGTGCCGGGTGTTAGGATACGAACAACTTTACGTTCAACTGGACCTTTTCCTGTCACTTCACCCACTTGTTCACAAATTGCAACGGTACGACCTGCTTTTACTAAACGAGCTAAGTAGCCTTCGGCAGCATGATAGGGAACACCTGCCATAGGGATAGGCTCACCATTTGCTTTACCACGATGGGTGAGTGTAATGCCTAAAAGTTTTGCTGCTTGATGTGCATCTTCAAAGAATAATTCATAAAAATCACCCATACGATAGAACAATAATGCATGTGGATAATCCATTTTGACCGTGGTGTATTGCTGCATCATCGGCGTAAGAGATGAAAGATCAGCCATAACTGTGTCACTTTTCATGCGTGTTAAATCCTTAGGTATTGATGAAACTTGAAAGTATTTGGTTTATTAGAAAGCCAATACAAATAAAACAATGGGAAAGTATAACGATCTTGGTTGTCGTAAGTGAATCAACAAAATGAAAGCAGTTGTAATGCGTTCCCAACTCGTAGCATCTTAACAAAACAAGGTTCATTCACAAAAAGGAATCCTAATACAGATGAAGAAATAATCAGCAAAATATTGAGTATATTTCCAAGTCCTAGTCGGATGAGTAAAACTCATTCAACTAATACTTTTTCTCACTTTTTATTACGAATCATTTATGACATTTTATAGAGAAAATAAAAATATTTTGATTCTTGGAAGAATTGTGCACTTTTAATGAGTTAACTCTTTAATTATTTAGGAAGTTTATCTTATCCCGTGATGGGGATATGTAGGACAAATTAGGAGTGTCCATGAAAATCAAACCATTGCCCCCAATGAATAGTCTTATTGTATTTGAGGCAGCTGCACGCCACCTCAGTTTTACCCGAGCTGCAAATGAGTTGAATGTTACTCAAGGTGCAATTAGTCGTCAGATCAGGCAATTAGAGGAATATTTAGGAAAGGAATTATTTGTCAGAGCGAACCGAAACATTTATTTAACACCAACAGGATTGCAATATTACCAAACGGTTTACAGTGCTTTGTTAGAGGTGGCTAAAGCAACAGGTGAAATAAAAAAATGGCAAGGCGAGCATCAAGTCACAGTAGCAACATCAAATGCAATGGCTGCATTATGGTTACTTCCTAAAGTCACAGCCTTTCAACAGCAAGAAGGTATTGATCTACGAATTTTAGCAACGGACAATATTTTTGATTTGCATAAAATGGATTGTGATATTGCCTTGTTTTATTGTCGGGTACCACCTGTTGGGATGAACGTAACGACTTTATTTCCAGAAGAAGTATTTCCAGTCTGTAGTCCTAGTTATTTAGAACAGTTTGCTGAAAATGTAACAGCCGAGGAGCTGTTTGGTCGAACTCTGTTGTATTTAGATGACTCTCAAAAGGATTGGATTACTTGGTCTGAATGGTTTGAGTCAGTTAATTATCCTGAAGTGAAACCAAAGAATAGAGTGAATATTAATAATTATCCGATGCTGCTTCAGGCAGCAATGAACGGTCAAGGTGTTGCGCTTGCTTGGGGATCACTGGTAGATGAATATTTAGATAATGGAACTTTAGTGAGACCTGTTGAAACAGTGTTACGAACACAGGCTAATTTTTGTATGCTAGAACCATCTGATAGAGGTGTTATTCCTTCAAGCGTAAAACAATTCAGAACTTGGTTATTAGATCAGTTACCCGGTCAAGTCGGACAAAAGGGGCTAGGTTGATAAAGCATTTATCATTCATAAATAAAAATAAAGGGATCAATTTGATCCCTTTATTTGTTTGTATCAACTAGTTATTTAGAGCAGTTATCTTTTTCTTTGCAGAACTCAGGACGAACATGTTCAGGCATCATCATCCAAGGTTGCTGTTCACGACGTAAGCTTTTAAATAATGTCACACTCATGATGGCTAAAAAGATTGCGATTGGGAAACCTGCGATAATTGATGCTGCTTGAATTGCCTTTAAACCACCAGCATAGAGCAGTACGCCCGCAATAATTGCAATCAAAA
>NZ_DJLC01000180.1:0-8837 GCF_002434875.1 Acinetobacter sp. UBA6526
ACTAACAGAAGAGTAGTTTTTTTTGAAAACCTCAACTTATGACGATTTTTTTTTAGACTCTGTGATATACCAACATTTTCTTAAATGCAGATGGTTTAAAAATGGCTAGAACTAGATTAACAGTAGATGAAATGATTTTAAGTGTTGAAAAGCACTTAAAACAGATAGCAAGACGCACTCATTCAGATGAGTTAATACTACAATTGATTCGATCAAAAACTGCAAATCAATTTACAGAAGAAGACATTAAAAATTTGAGGAATAAATATCATAAAGTTTTAGAATTAAATAGATTAGAAGAAGTAATGGACACTATCTGCTCAATCAAAAAAAGTGATCGCTCTGATATTGAAAAAGACATTGTTGATTTTAGTGGATATGAAGACCCTTTCTCTCAGACTGATGAAAGATTAAAAATAGCCTTAAGGATGCTAAAAAACTACAATCGAAGAGTTCCTGATTTAATAAAACAAAAAGCACATGATGAAATCAAAAATTCATTTCATAGTTCTTATAGACAAGTAAAACAAAAGATAAAAGATCGAAAGCAAGAGAATCATGAGAAATTTTTTCTTGGAAGTGTGCTTATATCATTTTTTAAATCACAAAATATTGAAATGAATTATCTTGAGAATACACTTAAAATGATAGAGCTTTATCAAATAAAAAATTATTTTAGAAAAGAGCTGTTTTTAGAATCAGAAATCAAAGAATTTAAATTTTCAGAGCAAGGTAGAAGCTTTAACGACAAGAAAAACGCGATTTTATCTGATCCTAAAAATCCTTTTAAAAAATAAACAATAAAATTAAAAGATAAAGCAGTATACGTTAACTCATTTATTTTAGATGAGCTAAGCAGTCGACGTTGTTATTACCAACAACGAACAAAAGATTATTTACTGATATAATAAAAAAAATAAGTCTTTTTTTTGATTTTTTAAACATATCTCATCTTTTTTTTAATTAATTTGTTAAATTATATTTTATAAGTAATTGTATTGCTGACCCTCTGCAATTATTTTTAAATCTATTTTTTTAATTGGAAATAATATGGGAATTATAAACAAATATGTCATGGTGATTGAATCTGATGAACCTCCACAAGTTTTCCTAAATGATACTATTCCAAAAGTCGGGAAAGTCATTGAACTTAAAACAGAGCAACTACCCAACCGTGTAGATGCAGCGTGGTTACAAGAAAGATTTAGTATCTCGCGCAAAGCACTTATTGAAAAATTGAGAATTTTTAACAGAGGTACTGATACTAAACATCTTTACGATCCGAAAGAAGTCATACCAATTTTAGAGAATTTTAATGTCACCAGTAGACGTGGCGCACATCGAAAGAAATAAGGGAGCAATTGCTCCCTATTTTATTTAAGATGCGTTCATCATTTTAGCAATGTCTGAAGCGGTCGGATTATAATATGTATTAATCAGAGTTTTAATATCCCTATGTCCTGTAACTTTAGCCAAGATTTCCACAGGTAATTTGCGTTTATTCACAAATCGAGTAATAGCTTCATGCCGTGTATCATGAAAATGAACTACATTATGCAATTCTGTTTTCCCAATTGCTCTTTGCCAAATTAATCTAAATGAATTTGAATTATGTGGAATTAATTTTACTCTATCCATGTAAGGGATAAGGTTTAGAAGATCACGGGCTTCTTTAGATAAGGGAACATCACGAGCATCACCATTTTTTGTGATTGGCAAATGTATGTAGTCAGGATAGATATTGTTACACGTAATCCCTAGAATCTCCCCTTTTCTCATAGCAGTTTCAATCGCAAAAAGAAAAGTCCATGCAACATACTGTCTTGGTGTTTGTGGCCTTGTTCCAATTTTATAATTAAGCGCCTTAAGTATGATTTCAATTTCACTATGACTTATTAGTCGATTACGGGCGGGAGGCTTAGTTGGCTTAGTGACCTGTGCGAATGGATTGTCTTCAATCAAGAAAAGTTCATTTTTGGCGTAATTAAAAACTGATGTGTATAAACACATTTGTCGATGTACTGTCCCAGGTGCGACTTTCTCTAAACGTTTATCTCGCCATTTTTTTACGTCAATAGGTTTAATTTCATAAATTGACTTTTCAGCAAGTTCACCAAAATAATTTTTAAATGTTTCTCTTTTTATTTGTTGCTTTATAAAGGATTTACCTCTTTTCTTATATCCAACTTCATCATAATATTTCTGACAAAGGACAAAGAATGAAAAATATGGTTTTTGCATCTGAGTTTTTTTAGGATCATACTCAGCTTTCATTTCAAGTAAACGAATAGCAGCCCATTGTTCACACTCTCGTGCAGTATCACGTGTGACACTGTCTCTAAGATTTTTATAGCGTACTTGAATACGCCAAGCATTGCCGCGCTTCACTGGTTTTTGCATAAATCCACCTTGGTGTCGTAGCAGCACCAAACACAAAACCCAAGTGTAAACTTGGGGGCGTTTTGGTGCTAAAACGGAAATAATAAGGTGTTTTTGACGCAGATTTTGACGATTTTAAACCATCAAGCTGACCAATTTAGCATTAAAAACTCTTAAATTACCTTAATTTTAGCGACTTAACTACTTGATAATTAAGTATAAAATTTTGGTAGGTATAAGCAGACTCGAACTGCTGACCTCTACGATGTCAACGTAGCGCTCTAACCAACTGAGCTATACACCTAGAATGTAAAGCATCATATTCATTTTTCAGAAGGTTCACAAGTTTTTTTGAGATCGTTTTATCGCAATCGCACAGTCTTTAAGCAACTTCTTAAACAATTGCTTATCACTTGGACTGTTACTCTCCATAAAAACAATTTTTTGATATAACACAATTACTTGCTCGAATGATTTATGATCTTCAACAGAATTCATTAAACGTTGCATCCATGTTTGGAAGGTTTCAGCTTGGCGCTTATGCATCGGCGTAGGTAACTGTTTTTGAAACTTAAAAATTAAACGCTGGTATTCTACTTGTTGTTGGCGTTGTCTCCACCAATAAAAACCTACATAGAACAATAGCACACCACCAATACCAACGATTAGAATGATGACATATCCATATGTGGAATCTAAACCTAAACGAGATAACCAATTCTTTTGCTTTTCCACATCGTAACCAACAACCTTACTCTGCCATTGATAACTTAAATAATCACTCCAAATCCGAACATTTTTTAGAAATTTGAACTGTTGCAATCGCCACCCTTGCGCTCTCTCATCTCCCCAAACCATCTGATCCTGAGCGAGATAATCTTGCATACCCGTATCAATCCGTTGTGGAGCAATCATGGCTGTTGGATCAATTCTTTTCCATTTCCCATCGATATAAACCTCGCTCCATGCATGTGCATCAAGTTGACGTACCTCCCAACTCTGTCCGTCGATCGCAAGCTGCCCCCCTTGATAACCAGTTACAACGCGAGCAGGGATGCCAACAAAACGCATCAACATTACAAAACTTGAAGCATAGTGCTCGCAAAAACCCTTACGGCTAGAAAATAAAAATTGATCAATTCGATCCCCCCCTAAAGTCCCGGGAGTCAAGGTATATACAAAACCATTTTTTCGATACCAATTAAGTACAGTTTGGATATATTCTTCAGGTTGATTTTGACTTTGCTCAAAAAGTTGATGCGCTAACTGTTGTGCCTCTGGGTCCTGAGTTTTTCCATATCGAGTATTTAATTCAAATTGTTTTGTTGACAATACAATGGGTTCAGATGTTGTCCGTCCTAACCATTGCATTTGTATTGGTTGATTACGTTTAATCAATTTAC
This sequence comes from Acinetobacter sp. UBA6526, assembly GCF_002434875.1. Lineage (NCBI taxonomy): Bacteria > Pseudomonadati > Pseudomonadota > Gammaproteobacteria > Moraxellales > Moraxellaceae > Acinetobacter > Acinetobacter sp. UBA6526. Next base: position 3,783 of record NZ_DJLC01000180.1, read on the forward strand.
TTGGACGAATACTATCATCCTGATAAAGCTGTAAATATCGTTCCTGCGGAATCGAATACTCTAATCCCATAATCCAATTAGATTGTTCATCTGCTGGTAGATATTGATAATCAACATATCGAGATGCTGATGATGCTGTCTTTAATTGCTGATTGAAAAAACTACTCGTCCAAGTACGACCATCATATTGATCTAGTACCAATGCTCGCCAATATAACTGTTGCCGATTAGGAAGTTGATACATATCTGCAATCACACGAAATGCTAAAGCTGATGATTGAGACAACTGAGCAATATCACCTGGTGACATTGTGTCACTAATTCCAGTTGTCGCTCGATCGTTCTGAATAGGTATCGCCCAAAGCGGTGGCAATCGTGGAAAGAAAATAAATAGTAAAATAAAAAATGGTGTAGCAATACCAATGAACTTAACTATTTGCTTTAGATCTTGCTTAAGTTGTCCAGAAGATAGTTTACTTTGGCTAAATGCTGCTGTTTGTATTCGATACAGTCCCATCAAGCACATTACAAATGTCAAAAATACAATGACTGCCATCCAAAATGCTTGACTATGCAGTAGCAAACTTGCGCTGACAAATAAAGCAAAGTTGAAGACAATCAAAAGATCGCGTGTATTTTTAGCTTCAAGGCTTTTTGCAAATAAACAAGTGCTGAGAAAAGCCACCCCAGCTTCAACCCCAAATAAAGTCTGATAATTGATATAAATCAGCCCCAATGATAACAAGCTAAATAAAACCAATATTAGCTTTGGGAACGGAGTAATAACTTGCTTGTTGTATCTCCAGACCAAAATCAGCCAGATTACCCCCCACACCCCACTCAAAGTGATTGGAGCGAAAGCAACTTGGCCAAGTAATACTAGCGCTAAGGTAGACAATACACAGAAATAAATTTGCTTCGTCATGATTAAGCCTGCGCTAATAAAAGTTTAGCTTGAATCAATTGTGAATATCCTTGCCCACTTTCTAATCGTGCATGAGGTAAAATTAACGCATAGTCATCACCCAGCTGCTCACATTGCTCAACTAAGCCCATCATAAAGCTCAATTTTTCCTCATGCCCTAGGGCTGGAATCTGTTGATAATCAATTTCCAAATGCTGGTGATTCGCTTGTGCCTCAAACATTTTAATAAAGAATCCTTGTCCTCGAGCAACTTGTTTCCATGCCACGTTCTGGTAGGAGTCTCCCTGTCGAAAAGCACGTAATTCTTTAAATTCATCCAAACTATCATGTGCCGTCGTCGGCTGATTTTTATGTTCTTTTTGCCAATCGTGAGCTCTGGGCGCAATCCATATTTTTTGTTTAGGATATAAATACGTCCAAGCTCTAACCAAGCCCAAAGGATAAGTTGAATAGACTTTGATCACCCCAAACTCATATAGGCCACGTTGTTGGGGCAAAACGGGAAGTTCGATAGTTTGTTGAACTTGATTCACATAGATCATTTGTTCTTGTTGCGATGATTGTATCCGTAAATATCGTACCGTCTTATCTTGTTGTTTTAACATTAACCTAATAATTGATGGCTGATTAACCTGACCAACCTCAGGCATGACAATTTCAATTTTTAAGTCATGTAATTGTTTAAACGTTAAATAAAAACTAATACAAAGAATCGCACTGAGTAAAAAGCAAAAACCGAGAATCAAGTTATTGCCATAGTTAATTCCAGCGATAAAAGTAATTAGAATCAAAACCAGATAGAGAAAACCTTGTTTATAAATAAAAACTAATACATCTTTCTGTAATAGTGTTTTAACACTATCTACCTGAAAACGCTTTGCAATCCATTGGCTAACTTGTTGCTTAAGTCCTTTTTGCATGTGCCTTCTCTCTACTACATGGCTTCAACCGACTGCAAAATTTGTTTTGCTTCAACCTCACCGAGACTCAAACGATGTGCAACAACAGCAACAAAAACAGATTGAACATCATCACTGGTTACAAATCCACGCCCCTCAACCAAAGCATAAGCTTGAGTAGCAGCTTTCAGCGCCAATACACCTCGTGTTGAAAGCCCATGTCTTTGTTTACGGGTTTCAGCCGCCAAATCTAAAATATAATTCAGCACAGCATCACTTAAATAAACCTGTTTAGCTAACTCTCTTAAATGAAGAATATCTGCTTGCGTAAACACAGCATCTAACTGATGAATTAAAAACTGACGGGAGTTTTGTTGTAATAACAATTTTTCTGCTTGGCGAGAAGGATACCCCAGTGATAGCCGCATCAAAAATCGGTCTAATTGAGATTCAGGTAATGCATAGGTTCCACTTTGGAATAACGGGTTTTGTGTTGCGAGTACCCAAAAAGGCTGCGGTAATTCATAGTTCACAGCATCAACGGTAACAGCACCTTCTTCCATTGCTTCTAATAACGCACTCTGCGTTTTTGGACTACAGCGGTTAATTTCATCTGCCAATAGAATCTGCGTAAAAATAGGGCCTTTTTTAAACTCAAATAGATGTTCTTTTTGATTAAAAATATTAATACCAATGACATCACTCGCTAGCATATCGTTGGTAAATTGAATCCGTTGGAAATGCAAACCTGCTAGACGAGCCAAGGCACTGGCCAATGTGGTTTTACCCAATCCCGGCAAATCTTCGAACAATACATGACCACCTGCCAACAAACAGCTTAATGCCAATTTTGTCTGCTGGGGCTTATCTAAAATGAGTTGATTAATCTCAACTAAAAACCTTTCGATTTTAGGGCTAAAGCTTTGAATATCTTGTTCGAGTTCTCGATTTTTTAATTTTTCTTCCTGAACAGCAGCTTTGTCAGTACCCCACATTATATTTTCCCCAAAATAAAAACAGTGCATGATTCAACATACACTGTTTTGTTTTTTTTTCAAAGAAATCAAAAGATTTCTAGCAAGGACACTTCTTCATATTTCCACCTGAAGATGGATAACGCGCGTCGATACAATGACGATAAAACGTCTTCGCATCCATCGGTATCAGATCGGGATGATGTGTCTGCATATGTTTTAGATACGTCTCATAATCTGGCACACCAACCATCAACCGAAAGCTCTGTTGTAAACGTTGCCACAAAGTCGCAATCCGAGACCAGTTGCTGGGTGAAAAAATCAAATGTTTCTGTGACATGATGGTAAATTTGATGATCTTTACAATCACCGCACCACCCTGTCGAGCAATTTTAAAATCCATGCTTATTCTCCTTTGATGCTATTTGCAGTCATTGGAACATCAGAATAAACCGCTGGTGCTTCATTCACTGTCGGTGTTGGGCTTGCCAATGCGCGGCGAACAATTCCAATCGATGCAATTACCATTACAACAGCAACAATCATAAAGAACGCACACAAAGCTGCATTGATCTGATTTGACATCACAATGGTCTGCATTTCGGCAACAGTTTTAGCAGGTGCAAGTACCTCACCGCGTGCAATCGCATTCGAAAAACGATCTGCCTGTGCAAGGAAACCAATTTTTGGATTTTCATGAAAAATCTTTTGCCAACCTGCTGTCATTGATGTAATAAATAAGAAAATCGTTGGGACAATCGTAACCCAAACATACTTCTCTTTTTTCATTTTGAACAAAATCACTGTACCTAAAATCAAAGCCATTGACGCTAGAATTTGGTTACCGATACCGAATAATGGCCACAATGAATTAATCCCACCAAGCGGATCAACAACACCTTGATAGACAAAGAAGCCCCAACCAGCAACAGCAATAAAAGTACCGATTAAATTACCAACAAATGAGCTAGATTGTTTCACTGCAGGTACGACGATCCCAACTGTATCTTGCACCATGAATCGACAAGCACGTGTACCCGCATCCACAGCAGTTAGAATAAATAACGCTTCGAACAGAATTGCAAAGTGATACCAAAATGCCATCATTGAACGATTATTAAAAATCTCAGAAATGATGTGCGCCATACCAATTGCAAAAGTTGGTGCGCCACCAGCACGAGATAAAATCGAACTTTCACCTACCTCTTGCGCTAAGACAGTCAACATTTCAGGACTAACAACAAATCCTAAATTGCGAACCGCTTCAGCAGCTGTATCAACACTTGTACCTAAAATTGCAGCAGGCGTATTAATCGCAAAATAAACACCAGGATCAAGTACAGTCGCACAAATCATTGCCATGATACCGACAAATGATTCCATCAACATGCCACCATAGCCAATCATACGGATATTCACTTCGTTATCGACTAATTTAGGTGTTGTACCTGAGGAAACAAGTGCATGGAAACCAGAAATTGCACCACAAGCAATTGTAATAAATAAGAAAGGAAATAAACTTCCTGCAAATACAGGGCCAGTACCATCAATAAAGTGCGTCACCGCAGGCATTTTTAATTCAGGCATGGCAAAAATAATACCAACCGCCAAACCAGCAATTACACCAATTTTGAGGAAAGTAGATAAATAGTCACGCGGTGCAAGTAGCAACCACACAGGTAAAACTGATGCGATAAAACCGTAAATGATCAGTGCCCATGTTAACTCTGTGCCGCTTAGGGTAAACAACTGTCCCCAATAAGGATCTTTTGCAACATCACCACCGTAAACTATCGCCATCATCATCAAAACAAAGCCGATAATCGAAACCTCAGCAATTTTTCCAGGGCGTAAATAACGCATATAAACACCCATGAATAATGCAATCGGAATGGTGGCCGCAATACTAAATACGCCCCAAGGACTGTGAGCTAAAGCTTTCACAACAACCAAGGCAAGCACAGCAAGAATAATAATCATGACACCTAATGTACCAAGCATCACGATCACACCTGCAAAAGTCCCAAGCTCTTGCTTTGCCATTTCACCTAAAGAGCGTCCATCTCGACGGGTCGAAATAAACAGCACAAGAAAATCTTGACCAGCACCCGCGATAACCACACCTACTAACAACCAAATTGTTCCCGGTAAGTATCCCATCTGGGCGGCGAGAATAGGACCAACTAATGGACCAGCACCTGCAATTGCAGCAAAGTGATGACCAAATAATACGTATTTATTGGTTGGAACATAATCT
>NZ_DJLC01000152.1:0-25370 GCF_002434875.1 Acinetobacter sp. UBA6526
TTCTTGCAACTCTTTTGCAAATTCTACGATCAAAATCGCATTTTTCGCAGACAAACCAATTACTGCAACAATCGCGACTTGGAAGTAGATGTTAAAGGATAAGTTTGGATCACCTTTAATCACCATGCCTAACCATGTCAACGTAAACGCACCAATGATACCCAATGGAACAACAAGCAATACTGATACAGGGATAGACCAGCTTTCATATAGCGCAGAAAGACATAGGAATACAATCAATAATGAAAGAATCAATAAAGGAACTGTCTGGTTACCAGAATCACGTTCTTCTAATGATAAACCTGTCCATTCGTAGTCAAAACCTTGTAAGCCCATTGACGGTAACTTGCCAATAATTTCTTCCATTGCATTCATCGCATCGCCCGAACTTACGCCCGGAGCTGGAGTACCTTGGATGTTAACAGATGATACACCGTTATAACGCTCTAAACGAGGTGAACCATAAGTCCATTCACCTTTTGCAAAGGCAGAGAATGGAACCATTTCACCTTTGTTATTACGCACATACCACTTGTTCAAGTCTTCAGGCATCATGCGAGTATCCGCTTCACCTTGGATATAAACTTTCTTCACACGACCGCGATCAACGAAGTCATTGATATATGAACCACCCCAAGCCATGCTCATCGTACTGTTAATATCAGCAATACTGATACCCATAGAACCTGCTTGCGCTTGATCAATCGTAATTTGATATTGAGGTGTATCTTCCTGACCGTTAGGACGAACACCAGCAAGACGTTTGTCTTGAGCTGCCATACCTAAGATCGCATTACGTGCAGCAACAAGTTTATCGTGACCTTGGCCACTGACGTCTTTCAACTGGATATCGAAACCAGACGAAACACCGAGTTCAGGCATCGCAGGTAACTGCAACGGCATAATGTACGATGCATCCTTCACGATCATATTCAACGCCATACCACGTTGAATGATGGCACCAATTTGTGATTCAGGTGTGGTACGCTCGCCCCAGTCTTTCAATTTAATGAAGGCTAGACCCGCATTTTGACCGACCCCAGTGAATGAGAAACCAGATACCGTAAAGATAGAATCTACGTTATCTTTTTCTTTATTCATGAAGTAATCAGTCATTGTCGTGATCACTTTATCTGTACGTTCAAGGCTGGCACTTGGTGGTAATTGCACCAGTGTCATGACTACGCCTTGGTCTTCTTCTGGTAAGAAAGAAGACGGCAGCATTTTGTACAGACCAACTAACGCAGCAATCACAGCAATATAAATAACCCCAGAGAAAAGCTTATGGTGTGTCATACGATTGACACCACCTTGGTATTTCACAGAAAGTTTATCAAAGCTGCGGTTAAACCAACGGAAGAAACGTGCAAAGATATTGTTGCTTTCTTGCTTGTTTGGATCGTGTTGTTTTAACAATGTAGCGCATAGGGCAGGGGTAAACGTTAATGCAACGATCAAAGAAAGAATCATCGCTGTAACCAAAGTGATCGAGAACTGACGGTAAATTACCCCAGTTGTTCCACTAAAGAACGCCATTGGTACGAATACAGCGGTTAATACGCTGGTAATACCAACCAAGGCACCCGAGATCTGGCTCATTGATTTTTCAGTTGCAGGTACAGGTTCAAGATGTTCTTCTTGCATAACCCGCTCTACGTTCTCTACAACGACAATCGCATCATCGACGAGGAGACCGATTGCTAATACCATCGCGAACATGGTTAATGTGTTGATCGAGAAGCCGAACATGTTAATAACGGCAAATGTACCTAACACTACTACTGGAACGGCAAGTGTAGGAATAATCGTCGCACGCCAGTTCTGTAAGAACAGGAACATGACGATAAATACTAAAACAACTGCTTCAATTAAGGTATGTACAACACTTTCAATCGATAAACGAATAAACGGTGTTGTGTCATACGCAAGTTTGTCTTTTAAGCCACTTGGATAGTTATGGCGTAATTCTGATAAACGCTTTTCTACAGCTGCAGCTGTATCCAATGCATTGGCACCAGTTGCAAGTTTAATTGCTACACCACCAGCAGGACTACCATTGAATTTAGAATCGAACTGATAGTTATCAGAACCTAACTCAACACGAGCAACATCACCCAAAAGAACCTGCGCACCAGTCGAAGTATTCTTGAGGAAGATTTTTCTAAACTGTTCAGGTGTTTGCAGCATACTTTGTGCATTTACAGTTGCGTTCAGTACTTGTCCTTTTGTTGCAGGCGCACCGCCTAACTGACCTACAGCAACTTGAGAGTTCTGCGCGCGAATTGCAGCTGCAACATCACTTGGAGTGAGGTTGAAACTTGTTAATTTCGCTGGATCTAACCAAATACGCATCGCATAAGAGCCACCAAAGACTTGGATCTCACCAACACCCGCAACACGACTGAGTGGCTCAGAAATATTTGAGTTCACATAGTCTTTAATATCTGATGCTGATAAGCTTCCATCTGGTGAGTAAAAGGCAACAACCTGCATAAAGCTTGCGCCAGATTTAGTTACTCGGACGCCTTGGCGTTGTACGTCTTCGGGTAAAAGTGCTGTTGCAGATTGTAATTTATTTTGAACCTGAACCTGCGCGATATCTGGATCGATACCTTGTTCGAAATTCAAGTTAATCGATGCTTGACCATTACCCGCACTGTTAGAAGAAATGTAACGTAACCCATCTAAACCATTCATTTGTTGTTCGATGATTTGAGTTACTGTGTTTTCAACAGTTTTAGCAGATGCCCCAGGATAAGTCGCAGAAATGGTTACCGTGGGGGGAGCAATCGTCGGATATTGAGCAACTGGCATTTTTGTTAGCGTGAGAATCCCCGCCAGCATAATCACCAGTGCAATCACCCATGCAAAAATTGGGCGATGAATAAAAAATTGAGCCATGCAATCTACCCCTTAAGCTTGTGCAGTTGCTTTTTGTTCAGCTTTTGGTGAGTCGGCCTGTTTTTTCTGTTCGGCTGCTTGTGGTGCAGCACCTTGAGCTTGAGGCGCATTTGCTTGTGGTTGGTAAGGCTTAGTTGAAACTTCTTGACCTTCTTTCACCTTAGCAACACCATCTACGACGACTTTATCGCCAGCTTTTAGACCTTCAGTCACGATCCAATCTTGACCTTTAACACCAACAGTTGTAATTGGACGAGTCTCAATAACCCCTTTAGCATTTACAATCATTGCAATCGCTTGACCAGTAGGCAAACGAGTAACCGCTGCTTGAGGAACCAAATAAGCATTTGGCAAAATTCCCTGAGAAATTTTGGCAGTTGCATACATACCTGGTAATAGCAAATGGTTCGGGTTTGAGAACACAGCACGTAATGTCACTGTTCCAGTATCGGGATTTACACTTGCGCCAGAGAATGCTAACTGACCTTCAATCGGATAGTCAGAACCATCTTCAAGTGTGATTTTTACGCGTGTATTACCACTGCTATCCAAGCTACCTTTGCTCATTTGCTGACGAAGGCGAAGTAACTCAGCGCTTGATTGGTTGATATCAACATAAATTGGATCTAGTTGTTGGATCGTTACCAAAGGATCAGCCTGATTCGCTGTCACTAACGCACCAGAGGTTACGGAAGAACGGCTAGACTGACCTGAAATTGGTGCACGTACAGTAGAGTAACCCAAATTAATTTCAGCATTTTTTAGTGCTGCTTGAGCCGCTGCAACATCTGCTTCCGCTAATTTCACTTGAGCATTAATGTCATCATATTCTTGTTTAGAAACAGCATTTGTTCCAACAAGTTGACTATAACGACCTTCTTTTACACGTAAAGCATTTAAGTTTGCTTGTTGGCGTAACAGAGCCGCTCTAGCATTATCAGCCGTTGCACGATTGGTATTTGCGTCGATTTGATAAAGCGCTTGACCTGCTTGAACATAACTACCTTCAGCAAATAAACGTTTTAAAATCACACCACCAGTTTGTGGACGAACTTCAGAGATTTGATATGCAGCCGTTCGTCCTGAAAGTTCTACACTTTGTTCTACGCTTTGTGGTTGAGCAACAATGACACCAACTTCTGGAGGCGGCATTTTTTGAGCAGCAGCTGCTTGCTGTGCATCTTTAGGATCTTTGCTACAACCAACAAGCGCGATGCTTGTTGCTAATGCGCAAGCAGTGAGGGCAGGTGCCCAAAGCTTAGCCGACATCATTATTCCACCTCAATTTAGATTTTTTATCTAAAAACAAATTGTTGCTGAAATTGCTTTGATACAGCCAAAACCAAAGCAACGAAGTCCAAATTAACCCAATTCCCCAACCTGCAAGTACATCGGTTGGATAGTGAACCCCTGCATAAACTCTAGATAACCCCATGAAAATAAACCATAAAGTAGATACTAAAATGACGCTTTTGCGGTACTTATGCTCTCTAAATAGCAACATAGATAAGCTCGCAAGGGTTGCAGCATATAGGCTATGGGCACTTGGGAAGGATGCTCCATAACTTTGAACCAAATGATAAAATTCCAAAGGTCTTGGCCGATCAATGCCCCATTTCAGAAGCCAACCAATCACAATACTTCCACTTACACTCAAAGCAAGAAAAGTCACTTTTTTATAATCTTTAATCCGAATGTGGTAGACACAAAAAAACACAGTTAAAAATAGTAAAAAAGGCATTCCGCCTAGTCTAGAAAGCAGAACTGCTACATTGTTAAGCGCAAATGAGCGATGTTCAAATAAAGTTTGAACACTCAATAGATCAAAAGCTGATGCGTTGGAATAAAGCAGTCCAAACACACCGAATCCTAAAAAAATGCAACCAATACAAAGTAGTAGGTGCGGCATGCGAACCTCATTTTTTTGCTTAACCATTGTTCAGGGTTGTATAGTGTTTGAAAGTGTACTTGCGAGTACACTTTTGGTCAAGTCTTGAAATTTTATGATAATTTCATTTTCAGATTTTTTTAAGGTTCAGTAAAAAAACATAACAAAATTTGATTAGTGTCTCACTTTCTGTTCCGCTGAATTTTCATCATCAACTTCAATTGGTTGTTTCGGTGGCCAGAAAAAATCACTTGGTCGAGTCAAGAAGTGTGTAAGTACTAATTTCGCTAATGGTTTCCATTGCGCAAAACGAACACGACGTGCGCGTAGAGCAACAATAATCGTAAGTGTAAAACTGACAAACAAGTTAGTTAAGCCAATCAACATAACGCCTAAAAATGACACAAGGATTAAACCAATATCTGGCGAGCCACTAATCGTCATTAGACCTTGGATAAAGTTTGCTGAAGCAAAGGCGATATGACGGATATCTAAAGGCAAGCCTAAAATAAAGCCAATGGTGCCAATACTGCCGAGCATGATGCCGAATAGAAAGTTACCAGCAAGCGCACCTAAGTTCGTTTCAATATAGTTTGCAAACTTGTTTAAGCGTTGTTCACCCATCCAACGTTTTAAACGATGATGTTGTTTTAAACGAGGGCCAACTTTGCGATATACAGCGAGGTTATCAAAATAACCTGCAATTAAACCTGATAAAAATAAACATACCCCAGCGATAGCGGCATGAGGTACAGCCAAAGAGGTGAATGGATTTAATGAATGTAGGGTTTTGGCTGCTTTAGTGGTGGAGAGCAGTGGTTCGTGTAAATTGTATTGCCACAGGAATGTGATCAGCGCTGCTACTGGGATCGCAATCGAGATATTGCCTAAAATCGCTACGAACTGGGTACGAATAATATTAATAATCAACGCCGCAAGTTCTGCGATCTGGGCATTTTTACTGCCTTTCTGCTGTTGTACCGTAGCGGCAAGAGCGGCTGCGGTCATCGCAGGTTGTTTAGTCGCAACAGTAAAATGAAGTACATGGATCAGCATGAAGCCTAAGCCATAGTTCATGCTATATAGAAAAGCTTGCATAAACGGTGCAAGAACAAAACGTGCGGTTAGGATTTTCAGCGTTGCCATCAGCGCAATAATCGCACCAGCTCCAGCGGCAGCTTTGTACATTCCCCAGAAACCAGACTTGTCCGTACTCACATAGTGTTCACCAGTCTTACTTGCATTTTCAGTTACCTGTAAAGCAATCAGTTCACTGGTTGAGCTTAATAAGTATCGAACACTTTTTTCATCATAATGTGCTTGTGTTAAGTCGGTAATCAACTCGCCAAGAGAGGTATAACGAACCTCATTTTTACTGGCTAGCAAGCTAATTAATAACTCAATGCGATCTAATGCTTGTTCAAGCAAAGATAGCAAATACGTTAAACTAATACTGACACCGATACGTTTAGTCGCACGACGAATTTTTAGTACTACATCACGGCATTGATCAAGCATAACAAAAGCTTGAGATGCATCAGGTGGCGGTAGTACGACGACAGCATCCTGATCATCAATGATTTTTTTATACTTTTCTATAAATTCAACAATTTCTCGATTTTGAACCAAGAACGGGGATTCATATTCAATAATGTCTGGTTGCGCATTAATAAATTCAGGATATAAACCAATACCGCTAATACGATAGGATAGAACAGTAATCGCTTTGATCAGTTCATTCTTTGAGATTTGCTTTTCTTTGGTGTTGCTTTGGCTTTCACTAATTAAGCTAAATAAACTGATCCAATCCTGTTTCTCAATCAAGATCAGCCAATCACTATCAGTTTCCTGATGAAAAACTTTCCCAACCAATGTTTTGAGTTGCTGACCATCTTCAACTAATGGAAGGAAGTGCGCACCCAAACGCTGGCTTAACTGATTCCAAAAACCATCTAAGGATAAAATACCGCTGTCGGCATATAAGCTAATTTGCTTATATTGACTGATTAACTTGAGTAAAAAGTTTTGCAGCAAGATTGCAGATGTTGGTGTGAGTAACAATGTTTTAATCAACGAATGAATACGTTGTTTAACTTCTTCTGCATCATTGGGATTTTTTGGTCGTAAACGATTGACCAATTCAATCATTAGGTTTTCATCAAGAACAGCTTGAGGTTGGTCAAGCTGTTCCTGCATTTTTAAAAAGAGATCAGTTAAATTAAAATGCATAGGCACTCATAAAAAATTATTGTAAACGGTGTAAGGCCATTAAGGTCAGATTGATGAGTGCTTGGCGATATTCATTATCTGGTAAAGCTTTTAAAGCTTCTAAAGCGGCATCCGTTTCTTGCTGGGCACGTTTTTGACAATAATCCAAAGCGCCCGAGTTATGCACAATTTCAATGACTTTATCTAAATGCTCGATTCCGCCTGTTGCGATACTGCGACGAATAATTGCATGATCATCGCCAGTTGAATGAGCTAATGCTGAAATTAACGGTAAAGTCGGTTTTCCTTCCATTAAATCATCACCGATATTTTTACCTAATGTTTCTGCATCAGAGGTGTAGTCTAAAATATCATCAATGATTTGAAAGGCATTACCAAAGTGACCAGCAAAACAGCGCAATGGTTCACGATATTCTTCTGTACCTGCCAAAATTGCTGCGCCTTCAGTCGCAAGTTCAAAAAGACGTGAAGTTTTCCCGTGAATAATTCTTAAATACGTTTCTTCGGTTGTTTCGGGTTGATGTTGAGATTGCAACTGTAACACTTCACCTTCTGCAATTTCACAAGTGCCTGTTGAGAAATCTTTTAATAAGGTAATGTTGTTTAGATCGACCAATAAATCAAAAGAGCGCGCAATCAGAAAGTCCCCGACTAAAACCGCTGTTTGATTATTCCACGTTGCATTGGCAGTAGGACGGCCACGACGGAGATTAGATTCGTCTACGACATCATCATGTACCAAGGTTGCAGTATGCAGCATTTCAATAATTGCAGCCAAATGTTGCGCGTGCTGCATATTCGCTAAACCACAAGCTCGTGCTGCAAGCAAGCACATAATTGGGCGCATACGTTTACCGCCAGCTTCAACAACGTGTTTACTGACAGACATCACCAAACCGACTTTAGAGCTAATCCCTTCATTGATGAGGTAATCCATCGCAGCAAAATCTGTCGCAACAGGGGAGAGAATGTCTTGCTTAAAATCGATAACCATATGAAGGAAAACCTCGTACAGGTGAGTAATGGCGCTAAGTGTATCAATTAATCTTTTGCTAAACAGTTATACAGGCTGTGTAATCCATCATTTAAAACATGATGATGAGTTTTTTGGTGTTAATTTAGGCAGAAAAATGGTTTTCGCACATAACCTCAATACTCTACTTTTGACTTAGTTCAAACACAGTTTGTTCTTGTCGCAATTTGTTTTTAAAAATGTATTGTAAATCACGGAAAGAATCAATCAAAACAACGTATCTGCAATCTAATTGATTTTATTAAAAAATCTAAACAATATTCAGATATGTGAGCATTTGTGCAAAATGACTTGTTGTTTGATCAAATTTCACTTAAAATTTGTCCCCTTGTATAACCCCAGTGGCGTTCGTCTTAAGATCGATATGTCCCTTTATCGGCACGACGACACGGGCAAGTTGGAGTACATTATGTACGCAGTAATCCAAAGCGGTGGTAAACAGCACCGTGTTGTTGAGGGTGAAACCCTTAAAGTAGAATTATTGAAAGCTGAAACTGGCGCGACTATTACGTTTGATGACGTATTAATGGTTGTTAATGGTGACAACATTCAAATCGGTGCTCCAGTTGTAGCTGGCGCAAAAGTAACTGCAGAAGTAGTTGGCCATGGTCGTCACGACAAAATCCGCATCATCAAAATGCGTCGTCGTAAACACTACCGTAAGCAACAAGGTCACCGTCAATGGTTTACCGAGTTGAAAATTACTGGTATCGCAGGCTAACACGAGGAGTAAATAGACATGGCAACTAAAAAAGCCGGTGGATCGACTAAGAACGGTCGTGATTCGAATCCTAAGATGTTAGGTGTTAAAGTTTACGGTGGTCAAACTGTAACTGCTGGTAACATCATCGTTCGTCAACGTGGTACAGAATTCCACGCTGGTGCAAATGTTGGTATGGGTCGTGACCATACTTTATTTGCTACTGCTGACGGCGTAGTAAAATTTGAAGTGAAAGGTCAATTTGGCCGTCGCTATGTAACTGTTGAAGCTTAAGTTTTAATAGTTCAAGAAAACCCGCTTTTAGCGGGTTTTTTTATATCTCAAATTTTGAGCCATTTGTTTAGTTAGAAGTTTTTCCAAAAGTACCATTTTTTAAGTCTTTATAGGCCTGTAGAATTTCTTCATAGCTATTCATTACGAAAAAGCCATGTCCATTGATTGGTTCTTGTAATGGTGGTGCGGATAAAAATAATAAATCACAATGTTCTAAGGCCTTGATGGCAACATCGTTATCGAAGCTCGACATGACTGCCAAAGCTTGTTCTTCTAAAATTTCTTCATCTTCTGCGAATTGGAGCTTACCTTTACGCAAATAAATAAGAGTGGTGTCTCCATGTGATGCTGGCAAGGTGAGGTGTTGGTCTTTATTGAGATGAACATCTAAGACATTCATCGGACTGAATGTTTTTGCAATTCCGAATGTATTCTGAAATTGTCCTGCCACGATACGAACATAACCTGCATCTTGATCCAGTTGTACTTTAGGGATGGTTTCGTTTAACAAGCTTTGATAGCGGGGTGGCGACATTTTTTCTTTAGCAGGCAAATTAACCCATAATTGCACCATTTCAAAGTATCCACCTTGCTCACGGAATGCAGGACTAAAATGCTCTATATGCTGAATGCCAGAAGCTGCTGTCATCCATTGAACATCACCTTGAGCGATGATGCCGCCTTGGCCTGTTGAGTCTTGATGTTCTAGTTCGCCAGCAAAAACAAAAGTCACCGTTTCAAAACCACGATGTGGATGCTCATTGACGCCTTTTTTAGTGCTTTTCGGTGCTAAGCGTCCAGGCCCTAGATGATCTAATAATAAAAAGGGTGAAGTTGTATTACCTAATTCATGATACGAAAACACCGAGAGCGCAGGGTAAAAATCCCCAATTGAAAAATACGTGTTATTCCGTTGAATAAAGGCAAGACTTTTCATAATTCGTGGCTGTTGTTGTATTTGATGGTATTTAGACTAACAAAATGTAGTGTTTCGTCTAGTTGATTCTTTAGACATTATTTTATTTGAAGGCTTTATATGGCTCATTTAGCGTAGTCTAATTCAGGTTTTGATCGTAATTTTTATCATTACAATTCCTACATAAAGGCTGCAACTTCATACATAATGCAGGACTTTGCGACATGAAATAAACAAAACCTGTGCTTTTCTTCATTTTTTTAGTGATCAAAAACAGTAAGATGTCGTCATAACAGTAGAAATCTGATAGAAGGTTCATTTTATGAATTTCGTAAAAAAAATGGCTTACGCGGCAACTTTAAGTGCAATGACCTTAGCTCCAGTGATGAGCACACAGGTGTTTGCAGCTCCTGTCGCAGCTTCGACTCAGCAAGCAACGACAAGTTTGGTTCAACAGTTGTCTGGTTTGCAGCGTCTAACAGCAGATTTTGAGCAAACAACGAAAGTAAGCAATAACAAAAATGTGCAGAAAAAAGGCTTAACTGCACAGCATATGAATCAAACTTTCAAAGGTGTGATGAAAGTTGAACGTCCTGGGAAATTCTACTGGGAAACAACGAGCCCTGCGAAACAAACGATTGTGACAACAGGTAAGGTTGTGTGGATTTATGATCCTGATTTACAACAAGCAGTCCGTCAAAGCCTAGATGATCAAATTGCTAATACGCCTGCATTATTATTGTCGGGTAATACCAATCAAATTATGCAGTCATATCGTGTAACGCAGCCTGACCGTACGAAGTTGTATTACACCTTATATCCAAAGCAAGAAGATAGTGCTTTCCAAAGTATGACGATTAGTTTTGGCGCAAACAAAGCACCTAATTTAATGGTATTACAAGATTCATTAGGACAAACCACGTATGTTCGCTTTAGTAATATTAAAGTGAATCCAACGATTCCTGCATCAGTCTTTAATTTTGAGCCACCAAAAGGCACAGATATTATTGATCAGTAAATGATTGCAGATGAATAGAAAGCAACCTACGGGTTGCTTTTTTTAGGATAGGTTAAAATTCAAAAGCCTTGATATTTATACTATCTATTTATTTTGATAGTTTATTAGATTTAAAAGGTGGTTTATTTTATCATATAAATAATAATTTAAGAATTTCCTAATAAAAATGAAAGATTTGGCTGATCAAAAAGTAATTAATAGTTATCCTAAAATGACAGCTTTGAAATCGCTGAAAAATGTTTTAAAACAAAAGTTGATTAGGATTATCGGTTTGTTTCTAAGACGAAACTCCTCATGGAATGAGAATGGTATTTATCAAAAAATCGTATACCGACCTGTACATGAAACTGAGATTTCTAATTTTAAAGTGATTGGAGAAATTCCAAAGCATCTACATGGTTTATTACTGCGGATTGGTTCGAATCCTATCTATGCCAAAAAACTAACATTGTTTGAATGGTATATGGGTGATGGTATGGTTCATGGGCTTAAACTGCGAAATGGAAAGGCGATCTGGTTTAAAAGCAAAATGATTGCAACAGATACTGTGCAGAAAAATAAAAAAAAGCAATATGTACACGGATATAGGAGGGGGGCTCATGATGTTGTTAACACAAATATCTTTAAGCATTTTGGAAAGCTGTGGGCTGTTATTGAGGCGGGTGCTTTCCCAATTTGTTTGGACTTTGAGTTAAATACGGAACGTTATCAGCTTTTTAACAGTGATGCTGATTTACCTTTTACTGCACATCCTCGTAAGGATCAGGAAACGGGACATTTACATGCGATTTGTTACGATGCCCTTGATCGTAAAAATGCGTATTACCAAGTGATTGATGAGCAGGGCGAATTGGTCCATGTGAGTCAAATTCCTTTGCAGCATGGTCCGATGATTCATGATTGTCTCATTACAGAGCAGGATGTGATTGTTTTTGATTTTCCACTCACATTTTCCATCACTCAATTATTTACAGGCAATAGTGTGCCTTATCAATGGAATGAACAACATCAGGCGCGTATTGGTATTTTAGCGAAGTATGGACATGCTGAAAAAATTCGCTGGATCAATGTTGATCCTTGTTTTGTTTTCCACGCCGCGAATGCTTATCGGGACAATAAAAACCAAATTGTATTGGATGTTTTGGTACATCAAAATGATTTTGAACATTCTCAACATGCGGCTTATGAAGATCAACACGCCATATTGGAGCGTTGGACGGTTGACTCAAACTTAACAAGCATCCAAAGGATGGTAATTGATGCTGATATTCAAGAGTTTCCAAAAATTGACGAGCGCTATATCGGGATGCCTTACCGTTACTTGTATACTTTGGGCTTTCCAAAAAATAGTTCATTCAATGTTTTGAAAATTCATGATTTGGTTTTACAAACCAGTCTCATTTATGATTTGGGTCAACAATGGATTATTGGGGAGGTGACATTTGTACCTGAGAATTCTCAAAGTGTTGAGGGACAAGGTTATTTAATGACATATGTACACCACATAGATGGTCTGAATTCAAAAGCGGTGATACTTAAAGTGAATGGTGTAGAGATGAGCGTTCAGGCCGAAATAGAATTGGGGGGCCGTATACCGTTAGGTTTTCATTGTAATTGGGTTGATTTGGAGGAAAAAGTATAAGTAAACATATTAAGAGGGTAGAGTTGAAAATATAGATACATTTCGTAATTTCTTCTGACAACAGGGCTTTGTATAGTGATGAAAAACATCAGAGACTTGTATAACGATGAAGACGGTAAAATTACTCCCATTGATTTCAATCATGACAGTTGTTGCACTGGTCGGCTGTCAACCTAAACAAGATCAAACAACAAAGGTTGAAAAAACAGATATTCCACTTATTCAGGCAAAAGTTGTTACTGTCAAAATTCCAAAGCAGAAAGTATGTTTGGAAGATGGTTGCACCAATTATGATTTGCAAACTGTGGAAACCAATCAAAAATGGATTGATGATTATTTTGTAAAGCGCATGAAAAAAGCAGAACCAAATGCGTTTGCTGATTTACCTGATCAACAAGTTAAAGAGCCAGCCAATCAAGCTTTGCAAAGTGAAAGTAGTACCTATGTTCGCTTCGTTGGACAAAACTATAATTTAGCGACTTTTGCAATTCAAACTTATTCTTATTCAGCGGGTGCGGCGCATGGTATGTCACATCAAGAGTTTGTGAATTTTGATTTGGCCAATAAAAAACATATTACGGTCAGTGAACTCCTTAAACCTGATATGAATCAGAAACTTCGTGATGAATTATATGCAGCCAATCAAAACTGGTTAGAAGAACATAATATTAAGAAAGATCAGTTAGAGGTCAGCGATAATTATTATTATGGCGTGAATGGTATTGTCTTTGTATATCCACTTTATGAATTAGCATCTTATGCTGAAGGGATGAGTGAGCTAACCCTACCATATTATGCTGCGAAGCAATTTATCAAAGCTGAATATTTACCAAGTTTACCTAAAGAACCAAATTAATCAGTTTTTCAGCACCTACAATCCGTTGTAGATGCTGAGTCTTTGTTTTCTATCGCTGTATTTTTTTAGGTTAAAGCCTTACACTATAGCCAGTTTTTTCTCTATTCATGATTGATTATGATCGACCCAAAATTACTCAGAAATAATATTGAAGCAGTGAATACTGCTTTAGCAAAACGTGGAATTCAGCTGAATGTACAAGAGTGGGCTGATTTAGAAGCTCGCCGTAAAGATTTACAGTCGAAAGCTGAAAATTTACAAGCTGAACGTAACGCTGGTGCAAAACAAGTTGGTCAAATCAAAAAGTCGGGTGGAGATGCATCTGAAATCATGGCACGTATGGCTGCGATTGGTGATGAAATCAAAGCGGCAGAAGTTGCCTTGGCTGAGTTGCAAACAGAACTAGAGCAAAGGTCGCTTGCGATCCCCAACTTACCAGATGAGTCTGTTCCAGAAGGTAAAGATGAAAGCGATAATTTAGAAATTTTAAAATGGGGTACGCCGCGCCAGTTTGATTTTGACATCAAAGATCATACTGATCTTGGTGAGTGGATGGGTGGGCTTGAATTTGAAACTGCGACGAAGCTAACGGGTTCTCGTTTCAGTGTGTTGAAAGGACCATTAGCGCGTTTACAACGTGCTTTAACGCAATTCATGCTAGACACACATACACTTAAGAATGGCTACACAGAAGCTTATGTACCATATTTGGTCAATGCCGATACTTTACGTGGTACAGGTCAATTGCCTAAATTTGAAGAAGATTTATTCAAGCTGCAAGGTGAAAAAGAATATTATTTGATTCCGACAGCTGAAGTGCCAATCACGAACTTTGTGCGTGATGAAATCATTGATGCTGACCGTCTACCGCTTAAATACTCAGCGCATACGCCATGTTTCCGCAGTGAAGCAGGTTCTTATGGACGTGATACACGTGGTTTGATCCGTCAGCATCAGTTCGATAAAGTTGAAATGGTGCAGATTGTTAAGCCTGAGCACTCTATGGAAGCACTTGAAGAGCTAACTGCACATGCAGAGGGCATTTTACAAGCGCTTGGCTTACCTTACCGTAAGATTTTGCTCTGTGGTGGTGATATGGGCTTCGGTGCTGTTAAAACCTATGATTTAGAAGTATGGGTACCAAGCCAAGATACTTATCGTGAAATTTCTAGCTGCTCAAATATGGGTGATTTCCAAGCACGTCGTATGAAAGCACGCTACCGCGTAGATCAGAAGAAGATCGAATTGGTGCATACGTTGAATGGTTCAGGTTTAGCTGTAGGTCGTACTTTGTTGGCAGTGATGGAAAACTATCAACGTGCAGATGGTTCTATTGAGATTCCAGAAGCTTTACGTCCATATATGGGCGGTGCAACGTATATTGACTAAACTGTGCATCTAATTTGTGCATAGTTTTTGCTTTATCTCAGTCAGATTGAAAATATAGAGGCGTGATGTGGAAATTTTCCCAATCTCTTTAAAGTTGCAACAGCAACGTTGTCTGATTGTTGGAGGTGGGCATATCGCCTACCGTAAAGCAAATTTGTTGGTCAAAGCAGGTGCAATTGTCGATGTGATTGCACCTGAGATTGAACCTGAGCTACTTCAGCTTGTAGTGAAGTCAGTAGGACAATACATTCAAGCTGCTTTTTCTGAAAGTATTCTCGCAACGCCTTATCGTTTAGTGATTGCTGCAACTGATCAAGCTGAAGTCAATAAAGCCGTTTTTGAACAATGCGAACAGCGTAATCTACTGGTGAATAGCGTGGATGATATTCCGCATTGTCGCTTTATGGTGCCAGCAATTATCGATCGTTCACCTTTAGTGATTTCAGTTGCATCGAATGGCGCATCGCCTGTTTTGTCTCGACAGCTGCGTACTCAGATCGAAACGATTGTGCCACATGGTATGGGCAAACTCGCCGAGTTTTCTGGACAGTGGCGCAAGCAAGTTAAAGCAAAAATTTCTAATCCAGATGAACGTCGTATCTTTTGGGAAAATTTGTATGCAAGTCCGCTGAAAGAGCAAGTGTTCAATGATAATTTAGATGTCGCCAATGATCTGATTGAACAGGCATTAACTGAATGGAGCGCACCGAAAGGTGAGGTGTATTTAGTCGGTGCGGGGCCGGGTGATCCTGAGCTTTTGACGCTAAAAGCCTTGCGATTGATGCAACAAGCTGATGTGGTGATTTATGATCGTTTAGTGTCTGCACCTATCTTAGATTTATGTCGTCGCGATGCTGAAAAAATCTATGTGGGTAAAGCACGTTCTAATCATTCCGTTCCGCAAGATGGTATTAATGCTTTATTGGTTGATTACGCACAGCAAGGTAAACGTGTTTGCCGGTTAAAGGGCGGTGATCCATTTATCTTTGGACGTGGTGGTGAGGAAATTCAAGAGTTGGTAGAAGCCAATGTGACTTTCCAAGTCGTTCCGGGTATTACAGCTGCTTCGGGTTGTTCAGCCTATGCTGGTATTCCATTGACGCATCGTGATTATGCACAAAGTGTTCGTTTTCTTACAGGGCATTTAAAAGAGGGTTCGCCAGAACTTCCTTGGAATGAATTGGTTTATGAAAATCAAACCCTTGTGTTGTATATGGGCTTGGTTGGTTTAGAGCGGATTTGTGAGCAATTGATTGCACATGGTCAGCGACCGAATATGCCTGTTGCTCTCATTTCTAAAGGGACAACACCTGAACAAAAAGTGGTGGTTGGAACTTTGGCTGATATTGCAACTAAAGTGTCAGAGCATCATATTGTAGCGCCGACTTTAACCATTATTGGTGAAGTGGTGAGCCTACGTGAACAGTTAAAATGGCAATAAATCTCCCCCAACCCCTCTTTTTAAAAGAGGGGAGTTCCTCCCTTTGAAAAAGGGAGACTAGGAGGGATTATGAAAAGTAGAGAAAATTTGTGATTCATGTTGTTCTATTCGAGCCTGAAATTCCAGCGAATACAGGTAATATCATCCGTTTATGTGCTAATACTGGCGCACAGCTTCATTTGGTTAAACCCTTAGGTTTTGAACTCGATGATAAAAAGCTTAAACGTGCGGGATTGGATTATCACGAATGGGCAAGAATGCAAATTTGGGACAATATCGAGCTTTGCCTTGCTGATTTAAAAGCAAAAGGTGTTGAGCATGTTTTCCCATTAACAACTAAAGGAACGGCAACACCGCACACGGTTGATCTAAATCGTCCTGTGGCTTTATTGATGGGGCCAGAAACACGCGGTCTGCCAGAGCAAGTACGTTTAATGTTTCCACAAGAACAGTGGATTCGTTTGCCAATGGCGGAAAACTCAAGAAGTTTAAATCTGTCGAATGCAACAGCGGTGATTGTTTACGAAGCATGGCGTCAACAAGGCTTCAAACAACTCTAATTAATGCATGGCTATACATCGCCATAGGGACTCGCAACAACGAGAGTATAGCCATTTGGGTCTTTAAACCAAACTTCTCGATGGTGTGCATTCGCATTGTATTTTGGTCCTTCTAAAATTTCGACTTGATGATTTTGTAGCTTTTGTACAATCTCATCAAATTGAGAACTCTCAAACCACAATAACACGCCATTGCCAATCGCCGTATTTGGACTGCCGATATGAGGGTGTTCATGTGCTTGCCATTGATGTAGTTGTAGAACCATATGCTGGTTAAACATTAACTGTTCATATTCTTTGCCACCATGTCCGCTACTAAGTCCCAACATGGTTTGATACCATAAACTGGTTTTCTCGACATCTTCTACCGCAATTAAAGGTTGTGGGTGCATATATTCACCATTTATTTTGATTCTTCTGTTTGGGTTGCATCAAAGCGTTGTTGTGCAGTGATCACTTGTTCAATATTGGTTTCAGCCCAATCTTTCAATTGATAAGCCATTTTAGCTACCTCTAATCCTAGTGACGTTAAAGAATAATCGACACGTATAGGTGAGGTGTTTTGCACTTGCCGCTCAATGAATCCATCTCGCTCCAGCATTTTTAACTTTTGCGATAAGACTTTGGGTGAAATCCCTTGAATACTTTTCTTGAGCAAATTGAAGTGCTGAGTTTCTCTTGCTAGCACATTGATAATCAATAATACCCATTTATCTGCAACTTTTTCAAAAAATAACCGAGCAGGGCAATGTTGTTGATAAATATTATATTTTAATGCCTGATTCATTAAAAACATCCTTAAAACTTCAGTTAAATTGTGCTAGTTACCAATTGGTAACTAATTGACACCTAGTTTCTAAAATATATCATTAAATCGAACTTTTTAAAAATTTGGATAAAACTCATGTCAAACATCGCAGTTGTTTATTATTCTGGTTATGGTCATACAAAAGTAGTTGCTGAAACTTTTGCGCAAACAATCCAAGCTTCGCTGATTGAAATTGATCAAAACGGGGAAATTTCTGAGCAAGCTTGGCAAACACTTAGCGAAGCAAAAGGTATTGTATTTGGGGCACCAACCTATATGGGTTCTGCGCCGTGGCAATTCAAAAAATTTGCTGATGCTACTTCTAAAGTTTGGTTTACACGGGGTTGGCAAGATAAAGTGTTTGCAGGCTTTACCAATAGCGCAAGTTTGAATGGCGATAAGCAAGTGACATTAATTCAGTTACAAACACTAGCGTCACAGCATGGCGGAATTTGGGTGAGTTTGGGGCTGTTACCAGCAAATACTAAAGAAGCAAAACGTGAAGATGTGAATAATTTGGGTGGTTCAGTAGGTTTATTAGTGCAAACACCATCTGATGCAAGCGTGGACGAAATCCCGACAGGCGATTTAGAAACAGCAAAAATTTATGCGCAACGTGTCCAAACGATTGTTGAAAAGTTACATGGCTAATTGAACATAAATAAAAAGGCGCATCAAGCGCCTTTTTATTTGTCGATAGTTTATAGTCTGTCATCAAATTCATTGTGTTGAGGAGCAGAGTATTTAAAACCTTTAGTTTTATAACCAAGATATAAAATACCAAACATTGCCCACCACAAACCGTATTTGAGTGCTGTCTCTTCAATTTCTAACCACATTGCAAAGACACTGAGGAAGCCGAGTAGTGGAATAATCACAAAGCTCAGAATATCTTTAAAGTTCTTCGTGCGCCCATCTCGTAATGCATAACGAGAAATTACTGATAAGTTTACAAAGGTAAACGCAGTTAAAGCACCGAAACTGATCATTGAAATGACAATATCAAGATTCATAAAACCAGCAGTTAACGCAACGGCACCCACAATCAAAATATTATATGAAGGGGTGAAGTTTTTTGGGCTGATATGACCAAAGATTTTCTTATTAATTACACCATCACGACCCATCACGTACATCAAACGAGATACACCCGCATGTGCTGAAATACCCGATGCCATTACAGTCACGATTGCAAATGCTAGAACATATGACTGGAATAATGAACCACCGACTAATAGTAAAATGTCAGGCTGTGTGGCAGCAACATCTTTAAAGTACGTTGTGGGATCATTCGGGAAATAGATCTGCATAAAGTAAGTACTGATAATGAAAATCACACCCGCGAATAATGCAGTTAAGAAAATTGCTTTAGGGAGTGTTTTCTCAG
This sequence comes from Acinetobacter sp. UBA6526, assembly GCF_002434875.1. Classification (NCBI taxonomy): domain Bacteria; kingdom Pseudomonadati; phylum Pseudomonadota; class Gammaproteobacteria; order Moraxellales; family Moraxellaceae; genus Acinetobacter; species Acinetobacter sp. UBA6526. Next base: position 19,063 of record NZ_DJLC01000152.1, read on the forward strand.
TATCTTTGGTTTCTTCAGCAAGTGAACTCAGTGAGTCAAATCCAGTGAATGAGAAGCAAAGTAACGTTGCACCAGTGATGAGTGCACCGACTGAAGTTAGTTCATTCCAGAAAGGCTCTAAGCTCCAAAGCTGATAACGTGTTTCAGCCGTGATAGGACCGTCGGCATTCATACCCATTTGAAGTTTTTGATAAACCAAATAAGTGAATGTGCCAATTACGATGAGCTGTACTAAAACGATCCAACTGTTAAAGTTCGCCACAAATCGTGCACCACGTAGGTTAACACCTGTCATAAATGCTGTGAGAACAATTACCCATATCCAGTGGTTCACTGATGGGAAAAGTGCTTCTAAATAAATAACAGCAAGAATGATATTGACCATTGGCGAGAGTAGGTAGTCTAACCATGAAGACCAACCCACCATGAAACCAACGTTCGGGTGAATGGATTTTTGGGCATAGGTATATGCCGACCCAGAGGAAGGGTAGCGACGAATCATATGACCATAGCTAATCGAGGTAAACAAAATTGCAATCAATGCAACAATGTAAGAGGTTGGCACATGGTAATGACTTTCTTCAGATACTAGACCGAAAGTATCGAACAAAGTCATTGGTTGGATATAAGCCAAACCAATGATGATAATGTGCCAGAGTCCTAGCGTTTTTTGCAGTTTAGCTGCCGATTGAGTCCCAGAAGTATTTGTCAACGGCGTTGTCCTCATAATCGTTGATCAAGGATCAGCTTTAGTGTCAAGGATCGTTTGAGACGAACGATCCCCCCGATAAAAATCTAAAGTGCGCAAATCTATCCTAATTTAAGGCAGTTTGTCAGTAGCTTTGGAGATTTTTTAGCAATTTTTTAGCCAATTTGCCAAGGAAAAAGATGAATGAAAATTCACTGAACCAATAAAAAAGGCTCGATTTAATAAAAAATCGAACCTTTTTTATTTTAAATATTGATTTACCAAGCTTTTTTAAGAATCGCTTTTAAATCATCTAAATTTGCTTCTTTTGGATTATAAATGATAGATCCATCATTTAATGCCTTCTCAGCAACTTCATCTAACTGAGCTTCTGTGATCTTTCCTGTCTCTCTTAAGGTGCGAGGAAGCTTAGTTAAGCTAAATAATCGATCACGCATGGTCAAAATTGTGGCAATTGCTTTCTCTGCACGAAGATTGGCTGGAGTCTGTGCATAAATGTCTGCACCTGCAAGCGGTAATAATAATTCACCGATCTTGTCGCCATTGATCTCTTTGTTGTATTCAAGTACATACGGTAGGAATAAGTTCATGCATAAACCATGGGGTAGATGCGCAACTGCACCTAAAGCATGACCTAAAGAATGTACTAAGCCAACCATTGAGTTCGAGAATGCGATACCTGCCATCGTTGACGCTTGAGCAAGTTCTAAACGACCTTGAGCATCACTTGGATTGTCTAATACTTTGAATAGATTTTCACTGATTTTTTTGATCCCAGCACTTGCATAAGCATCGCTTAATGGATTTGCCGCTAAGCATGTATAAGCTTCAACACAGTGAGTCAATGCGTCCATACCTGTCATGGCTGTAAGGTGTGGTGGCAAAGTTTGCGTCATACGTGGATCAAGAATCGCAGCATGTGGCATCAAATAATATGAAGCGAAAGCTAGTTTTACATTTTTCTGTGTGTCAGAAACAACAGCAACCATAGTTGCTTCAGAACCAGTACCAGATGTCGTCGGAATAACGAAAAATGGTTTTAATGGTTTTGGTAGATTGTGTGCACCAGAATACTGTAGTAAATCGTCACCGCCTTCAGAAACTAAAATATTAGTCGCTTTAGAAGTATCAATTACTGACCCACCACCAATTGCAATAATCGCATCACATTTTTGTTTACGATAAAGTTCAGCGGCTTGACGAACGACTTCTAAACTTGAATCTGGTGGAACATCATCAAAGATTGCACCAATGACTGCATCAGTTGTACTGAAAGCAGCTTCAATTGGATTGAGTAAACCATTTGCACGGACGCCTTTATCTGTAATGATCATTGGGCGTTTTGCGCCTAAAGTGGCAAGTTCAAAAGGGATATGCTCTAACGCAGCGTTACCAGCAATTACTTTTACAGGACAAAAAAATTCGTAATAAGGCTTAGCCATGTTATGCGCTCCGTTTGAGATATGATTTCGCGACTTTAAGATAAATATTTTTCGCACCCGTGAATTTTTCTTTTAATGTCAATTCGGCTGGGTAGCGTTTTACGGCAAGTGAAGCGATCAATTTAGGTAAGATCAGGGCTTCCATTTTATTCAAGCAACGTACAAGACGAATTGCGCTTGAAACATCACCATCAGCGATCATGCGGTCATTGGCAAATGCCTGCGCCGTACTTTCTTGGAAAGAAAATACAAGAAATGCATGCGTTAGATGCTTGAAGGTAATGGTTAAATCAGGCTTTCCTTTGAAATTCGGTAAAAGCTCTAATTGTTTTTCTTCTGTTACACGAGCAATAAATGCAGGTCCATTTGGAAATACATTCATTGAAAGTATGAAGCCAATAGGAAATTTTGAAACTTCCTGTTGTACTTCACTGTCCACTTGGCTTGCCATTACTAAACCACGACCAACAACATCCATCATGAGTTTTACGTAGGCAAATTGCAAAGTGGGCTTCACTGCTTTGGTCGAAATCACTTGCGTATCCCTTGTTAAAATTATGCAAAAGCAAATTTAGAGTAATTACTCTAATTTATTTCTTTAGAATTGAAAAGTAATTTATTCAGATTTGACTTCAAGGTCATGAAAGAAATTTGTATTTTTTAAATAATCAACAAAATCATGACAAAGTTGCTCAAAACTTGGGTAATCTTTAAGCAAGTCTTGTAAGCGTACCATTTCTAAACCAGCGTATCCACAAGGATTAATGGTTTGGAAACCGCTTAGATCACAGTCGATATTTAAAGCTAAGCCGTGATAACTACGACCACGACGAATTTTAAAACCTAAAGAACCAATTTTACGTCCATCTACATAGACGCCAGGTGCATCTGGTTTCGCATACGCCTGAATGTCATATTGTTGGAGTAGGTCGATCATTGCTTTCTCAGCAAAGCTAACCAATGTGCGTACATGCCATTTCAGACGATTCAAATCAAACATGAAATAGGCAACCAGTTGACCTTGACCATGCCATGTCACTTGTCCACCACGGTCAGTCTGAACAACGGGAAGGTTGCTTTGCATGAGGATATGTTCTGCTTTGCCTGCCTGACCTTGCGTCAAAACATCTTGATGCTGTAATAACCAGACTTCATCTGGTGTATTTTCATCACGATTGGCAGTGAAGGCTTTCATTTCTTCAAAGCATGCTGTGTAATCTTGAAGATCATTGAAGCAGCGAATGATTAAGGATGGTTTATCAAGGTTTGTCACAATAAACTTCCTTCGTCTGAATAAATACAGTGTTGCGGAAAATCTGTTCCAATTGCTCATCTTGAGCTTGATGTGGGTTGGCGCAATTTGACCAGTCACGAATTAATTGAATTTGTGCATATTGCACGGCATTTTTGCTTTTTAGCTTTGAATCAAAATCTTGTGCTCGTTTCGCGAGGAAATCAGGATCATTTCCAAGCTTTAACTGATGTTTGTTTTCTTTATCCAAAGAGTTTTTGGCATTCTGGAGTAGGGTGTTGCTATTTCGTGTATTCAGCGATTTGGCAATAGCAAAACATTGTTGACCATAGTCGCTGATCAATAATTTTTCAGGCTGTGAAAATGCAGCAGCAGTTAAGTAATTATGTCGATATTCTTGATCAAGAGCAGTGAGTAAATTTTGTTTAAGTGTTTGAAATGCCTTGAGCGGTATCGGATGAAGATTGTTTAATTGGGTTCGAGTGTTTTTATATTCTTGATCAATTTCTTTTAGTTTGATTTTCGCAATATCTTCAGGTTTGAATGCATAAGATCTGCTATTTAATAGGCTTGTATGACTCAATTGCATCATTTGCACGGTATCTTGTAATTGCTTTTCTGAATATTGCTGAGGATTATATTGTCCTTCAAACTCACACAGATCATTTTGCCATGTAAAAGTCTTAGTTTTTGCATAGCATAAATTGGCGAATGAAACTGTAATTGCTGCGATTAGAAGCACATGCTTTTTCATCTGTAGATTCGCAACCATACATCAAAGAGTTATAGAACGATATTTTAAGATATTAACTGATTTTTATCAGTAATTCAGTTGATTAGATATTATGTTGAAATCGGTATAAAAAAATCCAAAACACTTTCGTATTTTGGATTTATCTATTAAAGCGCTGTCTTAATTAAAGGACACGCTGCAAGATCAGCATACAGTGCATGAACTTGTTCCAGCTCTTCAAAGCGTAATTGTGCAGTTAAAGAGTGGTATTTACCTGTACGTGACGGCTGAACTTTTACTGTGTCGCCATCAAATTCAGGAAAGTGCTTCTGTAGAATATCAACAACAGCTACTCGAAGTTCATCCCCAGCATTACCAATCAGTTTGATTGGATAGTCCATTGGGAAAACCCAAAGATGTTCTTGTAATTCACGAGAAGGAGTGCGGTCTAACATGAGCAACCTCTTAACTTGAAACGCCTGCATCAGTGCAGGCGCTTATGATCTATAACATAGATGGGGATGAAGTGTTGAACTTCAAGTCTTATACGGATTCAAAACAGGGTCTTGATTCAGTATAAGGTGGCCCAAATATTAGTCATTTTCTAAGAATGAACGTAAGTGTTCTGAACGAGAAGGATGGCGAAGCTTACGCAATGCTTTTGCTTCAATCTGACGAATACGTTCACGTGTTACATCAAACTGCTTACCTACTTCTTCTAAAGTATGATCCGTTGGCATATCAATACCAAAACGCATCTTCAATACTTTAGCTTCACGTTCAGTTAAGTTTTCAAGTACTTCACGGGTTGCTTCTTTTAAGCCTTCAGAGGTCGCAGCATCAACTGGAGAGGTGATGTTTGAGTCCTCAATGAAGTCACCAAGATGCGAATCTTCATCATCACCGATTGGTGTTTCCATCGAAATCGGTTCTTTTGCGATTTTAAGTACTTTACGAACTTTAACTTCATCCATTTCCAAACGTTCGCCTAACTCTTCAGGTGTAGGCTCACGGCCCATTTCTTGAAGAAGTTGACGAGACACACGGTTGATTTTGTTAATCGTCTCAATCATGTGTACTGGAATACGAATTGTACGCGCCTGATCCGCGATCGAACGTGTAATCGCCTGACGAATCCACCATGTTGCATAAGTCGAGAATTTATAACCACGACGGTATTCAAACTTATCTACGGCTTTCATCAGACCAATGTTACCTTCCTGAATCAAATCAAGGAACTGTAAGCCACGGTTAGTGTATTTCTTCGCGATCGAAATTACCAAACGTAAGTTTGCCTCAACCATTTCTTTCTTCGCGCGGCGCGCTTTTGCTTCACCGACAGCCATACGTTTAGAGATATCTTTAATATCTTTAACGTTGAGACCAAGGTCTTTTTCGATATCAGCAATCTTTTGTTGGAACGCTAATACGTCAGGACGTACTTTTTCTAAATGTGCTTTAGTTTCAGCAGGAGCTTTCGCAATTTGCTCATCTAACCAAGCTAGGTTTGATTCTTGTTCAGGGAAGGTTGTACGGAACTGAGTACGATCCATACGACCACGACGAACTGCATAACGCATGATTTCACGTTCATTTGAACGGATTTGATCATGTGTACCACGAATCATTTCAGAGATGATTTCAAATAAACGAGGAGTGAATTTGAACATCATGAATACAGCAGCTAAAGCTTCAAGAGCAGCTTTTGCTTCATCACTGTTACGGCCATGTTTTGCAATAACCGTTTTAGTTTCATTCCAAGCAGCTTCTAACTCAGAGAAACGAACTTTCGCAACTTCAGGGTCTGGGCCTGAGTCGCCTTCAGAATCATCATCACTTTCTGACTCTTCTTCTTCGTCATCATCATCGAGCTTAACGTCTTTGGTTTTAGATGAAGCTTTTTCATCTTCCTCTATTTCTTCAGATTCCTCTTCTAAAACTTCAGGAATCTCTTCGTCAGTTTCTGGGTCTAAATAACCAGATAGAATATCGGCAAGACGACGCTCACCAGTCAAAAAGTCATTATATTCTTGTAAAACTACTTCAACAGCGTTTGGCCAGTAAGCGATTGAATGTAAAACGTCACGAATACCTTCTTCGATACGTTTTGCAATGCTGATCTCACCTTCACGGGTAAGGAGTTCAACTGTCCCCATTTCACGCATGTACATT
>NZ_DJLC01000209.1:0-5316 GCF_002434875.1 Acinetobacter sp. UBA6526
TCAATCCAGCCTATAAAAGCCATGAACTTGAGTATGTGCTCAATAAAGTCTCTTGTAAGGGCTTAATTATCGCATCTCAATTCAAAACAACAAATTATCAGGAACTTCTCACTAGAATTGCGCCAGAAATTAGCTTTTGTACGGATAAGATCATTCATGCTGAGCGTCTGCCATTCTTAAAATTTGTTATCAAAATTGATGAACAGCAACATACAGGGATTCATCGTTTTAGTGATCTGGTCACACCACCAACTGCCGATCAACTTGATCAACTCGATCTTGCAAGCCAACAACTACAATTTGATGAAACCATTAATATCCAATTCACTTCTGGTACAACAGGCAATCCGAAAGGAACCATGTTGACGCATCATAATATTCTAAATAATGGATATTTTGTCGGTGAGGGCATTCGCCTAACGTCTAAAGATAAAGTCTGTATTTCTGTGCCATTATTTCATTGCTTTGGCATGGTAATGGGGAATCTAGCATGTATTACACATGGCGCGACAATGGTATATCCATCAGCCGTGTTTAATCCATTAGATACATTAAAAACCATTCACGAAGAACGTTGTACAGCTGCTTACGGTGTACCGACGATGTTTATCGCAACGTTAGAACATGAACAATTCAGTGAATTTGATTTATCAAGTTTACGTACAGGCATTATGGCAGGTAGTCCTTGTCCACGTGAAATCATGCAACGTGTGATCGAGCGTATGCATATGTCTGAAATTACAATTTGTTATGGAATGACAGAAACTTCGCCTGTCAGTGCTCAAAGCTCTGTCAACGATACCATTGATAAGCGTGTAAGTACTGTAGGTCGTGTACACCCACATGTTGAAGTCAAAATTGTTGACCTTGAAGGGCAAATTGTTCCGACAGGTACTTTAGGCGAATTATGTGTGCGTGGTTATTCAGTTATGGCTGGATATTGGGGTGAAGAAGAAAAGACTCGTGAAGTGATAGACGCAGCGGGTTGGATGCACACGGGTGATATTGCAGAAATGGATGCTGAAGGCTTCGTTAAAATTAAAGGACGAATCAAAGATGTCGTGATTCGTGGTGGTGAAAATCTCTTTCCAAAGGAAATCGAGGATTTCTTATATACCCATCCCGATATTAGCGATGTCCAAGTGATCGGACTACCTGATCTTCGTTATGGTGAAGAATTATGTGCTTGCATTATTTTGCATGAGCATCATCAGAGTGATGAAGAGAGTATTCGTAGCTTCTGTAAAGACCACATTTCACATAATAAAGTGCCACGTTATGTTAAATTTTTTAGCGAGTTTCCAATGACTGCTTCTGGCAAAGCTCAAAAGTTTAAGTTACAGGAAATCATGCGTGCTGAACTGAACTTAACGGCGACTGTGTTTGACTAGGATAATAAATAATTCATTGAAAGAACGTATTGAAATAGCTTGAACATAGGTAGATAAAAATGGCAAAAGATTTTAATAGCTCGAAAGTAGTCGATGAATATGATCAGCATATCCGTAAATTAATTCCGGGTTATGAAATGCTCCATCAACAAGTGGATGCTATTTTACAGTCAGCTTTACCCCCAAAAGCACATATCTTAATTGTGGGCTGTGGTACAGGTTACGAACTGGAATATCTACTTAAGAAACACCCTGATTGGATGTTCACTGCAGTCGATCCATCAGCAACCATGCTACAAAAAGCTCAAAAACTTGTTTCAGACATAGGAAAATCTGATCAAGTCTCATTTGTACATGGTGAAACCTCAGCTTTAGCCGATCAAGCTTGTTTTGATGCAGCACTTTCAATTCTTGTCGCACATTTTATTGCTGATGACTCAAAAAAGGCTTTCTTTCAAGAGATTTATAATCGTCTGAAAGACACGGGACTTTTAATGACCTATGACTTGATGACTTGTACCGATTCTCAACAATTTCAGGCACTACAACATTTGTGTCAGCACAATGGACTGACATCAACCCAGTGCCAGAAAATGATTGAGCGTCTACATCAAGATTTTTCAACCGTTCGTTTTGATGAATATCAGCAATTATTACTCAAAACAGGCTTTGAGCATGTGTATTCCTATAGTCAGATTTTGATGTATCAAGGATTCATCGCACACAAAAAGCAATCGAATGCTTTAGTGATGCAAGATTCTAAAAATGTGGCTTTAACCCATCATGGAATAAAACATTAATACTAAAATTTAACTTGTAACTTTTTACCAAGCGTTTGATTGACAGTGGCTCATATTTGCCACTGCGAACCTCTTTTGCCTGTGAAAAGTGAAAAATCAAATTAAATAGGAGGTGAATTACAGATAAATCAATGTGTTGAGATTAAAAACAAGAAATGTAATGCGGTTAGGTATGACTGCAAAGGATACAAAGCAAACAAATAACGATCTTAAAAGAACTTAATGATCAGGAAAGAAGGAAGTTTATTTAAATGAAAAATTTCATTTTAACGGTACAGAAAAGTGTTTTGGCTCTATCCGTAGTGACTGTCATGTCACCTACATATGCAGCTTCTGAAAGTGCTGAAATCGAACAGCTACGCCAAGAGGTGAAAGAGCTAAGAGCGATGTTGCAACAGTATGTACAACAATCTACGCCCGTACAGACAGCGGCAGCACCCTCAACACCAAGTACGACTATGCCACAAACGGTTCAACCATTTACGCCTAAACTCAGTACTAAATCAGGTGCTGAAGTCAATTTGTATGGTTACATTCGTGCCGATGCCTCATATCAAGCTCAAGGTGCATCGAGTATGTATAACAATATCAACGGTGTTCCTCTAGAGGGTACACCTGAAGAATCTCAACAAAAAGACCGCTTGCACACCACAGTGAGTGTGACACGTTTTGGTTTGAATTTTAAAACGCCATCTGCTCTAGGGGACGTAGGTGGGAAATTAGAAATGGATTTCTTTGGAGGTTCATCACGTGATCAATTTCGTATTCGCCATGCATATTTGACCTTAGATAAATGGTTAATTGGTCAAACATGGTCAACGTTTATTGCACCTGAATATTATCCTGAAACCATTGATGCAGCGACTTATGTGGGGGGTGCTTTACAACGTTCTCCATTGGTTCGTTATAGCGATAAACTCTCAGAAAATACCAGTTTTGCACTAGCGGTTGAAGATCCAAAATATACAGCAACATCCGACCCCGACAATGAAATGCGCTTACCCGCATTTGTTGGGCGTGTGAATCACAAATTTGACAATGGCTCGATGCTATCGGGACGTAGTTTTGTTGCTGAGAAAAAAACCAGTAATGACAATGAATGGGCATGGGGTGTAGGTTTAGGAGGTAAATATCAGCTCAATCCAAACACATTCTTAAAAGCAGACTACTACCACGTCAAAGGTGATGGACGTTTCCTGATGTGGACCAATAGTGGCTATGCAATTGATGACAAAAATAATATTCAAACCAATGAGTTTGACTCAATTTCAACGGGTATTACACATCAATTTAACTCTCAGCTTCGCTCTACATTGGGCTACGGCTATATGAAAGCTAAAGACAATAACGACTTCGCCCGTATCCAAAAAGATAATCCAAACCAAAACAAAGAGCTTTGGCAAGGTTGGATTAATGCCATGTACAACCCGTATAAGCCAATTACGCTGGGTATGGAATACGTCTACGGCGAACGTGAAACATTTGATGGCCGTTCAGGGACAGATAACCGCATCAATATGATGGCGAGCTATGATTTTTAATATAAATAAGACCTTGAATAATATGTTTTTTCTTTAAGGTGCATTATGTCGTTTTAAATAATGATTAAGAAATTATCTCATTGAGGAGATGAAGAATGACAACAGTTAATGTAAATGCAGTAATTGATCAAGCAAAATTTACCCCGTTTCACTGGACGATTTTACTCTGGTGCTTATTAATTATTATTTTTGATGGTTACGATCTCGTTATTTACGGTGTGGTATTCCCGTTATTGATGCAAGAGTGGTCAGTAACCTCGGTTCAAGCGGGAATGTTGGCCAGTACCGCACTCTGTGGCATGATGTTCGGTGCCATGCTTTTTGGCGCATTAGCAGATAAAATCGGCCGAAAAAATGTGATTTTAATTTGCGTCACATTTTTTAGTGGTTTTACATTTTTAGGTGCATTTGCATCGAGTCCTTTCGAGTTTGGTATTCTACGATTTTTAGCAGGTTTAGGTATTGGGGGAGTGATGCCAAACCTCGTTGCACTGACTTCTGAATATGCACCTAAACGCATACGCAGCACTTTAGTCGGCACGATGTTTAGTGGCTATGCAATTGGTGGAATTCTTTCTGCACTAATCGGTAGTTATCTAGTCGAAAGTCAGGGATGGCAAATCATGTTTTTGATTGCAGGTATTCCTTTACTTTTATTACCAGTGATTTGGAAATTTCTTCCTGAATCTTTGACCTTCTTGGTTAAAACAGGAAAGACTGAACAAGCACATCGTATTATTCAAAAAATTTCACCAGAACAAACTATTACCAGCAGCACTCGCTTAACTTTAAATGATGATAACGTCCCAACAGGCAGCTCTGTCAGAGGTCTGTTCCAGCAAGGACGTGCATTCAATACACTGATGTTCTGGGTATTGTTCTTTATGTGCTTATTGATGGTTTATGCATTAAGTAGTTGGTTGCCAAAACTGATGCTTGCGGCAGGCTATTCACTTGGCAAGAGTATTTTGTTCTTACTTGCTCTCAATGTCGGAGCAATGATCGGCTCAATTGGCGGCGGTATTCTTTCTGATAAATTCCATTTAAAACCCGTCATTATGGGAATGCTAATGGCAGGCGTTGTGGCGCTCGTTGGCTTAGGATTTAACTCACCAGCTTATGTTTTATATGGTTTAGTTACTGTGGCTGGTGCTGCAACTATCGGTACTTCAATTCTACTTTATAGTTATGTTGCTCAGTTTTATCCACTTAGCGTCCGCTCAACAGGCATTGGTTGTGCTTCAGGTGTTGGACGGATCGGTGCAATTGTCGGGCCAATTTTAACAGGCATGTTACTGACCTTAAACCTTCCACATACAATGAATTTTGTGATGATTGCTATTCCAGCCATGATTGCAATCTTTGCGATTTTAAGCTTAAAGCGTCATAAGTTTGATGAAGAAGAGCATCAAGTGGAACAAATAAAAGTAAGCCTAACTGAGTCGAGTAATGTTTAATCTAATTAGCAAAATTTAGTTCTTTAAAAGAAGAATAAAAAGCCCATTAAATATTTGATGGGCTTTTTAGCTATATAAGCAATAATACAATATAGATATGATTTTATTAGGGTGTGTTGACACTTTT
>NZ_DJLC01000217.1:0-7772 GCF_002434875.1 Acinetobacter sp. UBA6526
AATCAGCCAGAGTTAAATTACGCCGTGTTTTGAGTAAACTATTTCGTTGCTTTAATGCACGTGAATAATATTGCCATGCAAAATAAAACTCAGGTTCCACGTGGAACATCAACCAGTCTAATAACTGCCGCCGTGGTTTCGCACCATGATCGATAATATCGGTACTTTGCGGATCAATATGCTGAAGAGGCAGTAACTTTGCGAGCTGCCCTTGTGTCGCAATCGTATCGCCATTGACTTTGATGAGCTGCTCACCAGACGCAAGCTTCTGCATTCCGATTCGTTCATTCGCTGATTGCGCAAAAACAATGGCATCTGCAGCATCGTATTGGATGTAATGTTTGGGAATATGGGTGCGAAACGAGCGACCTGTCGCCAATAAATGAATTGACTCTAAAATAGAGGTCTTTCCAGAACCATTTGCACCACAAAAAATATTAAACGGTTGCAACTCATTGAGTGCAACCGCTTTTAGATTCCGTACACGTTCGATATTTAAACGCGTGATTTGCATGATTTAGACTCGAATCATCAATACAAATTAAACTCGCATTGGCATCACAACATAAGTTTGATCTGGATGTGCTGGATCCTGAACCAACACAGATTGATTGGCTTCAGTCATGCTCATTTTCACATCATCACCATCTAAAACACTTAAAACATCAAGGATATATTGTGCATTAAATGACATTTCTAATGGTGCATCTTGATATTGGATCGCTAAATCTTCAACCGCTTCGTCTTGCTCAGGGTTATTTGCGCGGAGTTGTAATGAATCTTGATTAAAGTTTAAGAAAACACCACGTAATTTTTCATTACTTAGAATCGCAACACGTTGCAATGATTGCTTAAAGACATCATGCGCGATAAATACATGCTTATCCCCGCCTTTAGGAATGACACGGCGATAATCTGGGAATTTACCATCGATCAATTTCGTCGTGAAACGAACAACAATATCACCCTGCTCTTTATCACGGCTCGGGGTATTAATCGTGACATTCAACAACTCACGACCAATTAATAAAGTGAGTTGTTCATCTTCAATACTAAGTAAACGTTGTAATTCACCCACCGCTTTACGGGGAACAATCGCTTGAATCGGAGCTGATGCAGTTGATGAAGCCAATACTTCACATAACGCTAAACGATGACCATCTGTCGTCACTGTACGCAGTTGATTTTGATCAATTTCTAACAATGTACCCGTCAAATAAAAACGTACATCCTGAACCGCCATTGCAAACGCTGTTTTTTCAAATAAACGTTTTAATTCACGTTGAGTGACTTGGACTTGTGTACCCTGACTGTTTTCAGTGGTGAGTAATGGATAATCTTCTGCAGGCAATGTACCTAAAACAAAACGGCTATTCCCTGACTTTAAAATACAACGCTGATCTTCTGTGATTTGCAAATCGATCAAGGCCGCAGTAGGCAGAGATTTACAAATTTCAACCAACTTACGTGCAGGTACAGTCGTTTCACCCGCTTCTAAGCAAGCACCTTCTGCTAAGGTCGTACTTGCAACCAATTCAACTTCCAAGTCAGAACCAGTAATGGTCAAAGCTTGTTGCGTAGTTTGAATTTTTACGTTTGAAAGAATGTTCAAAGTATGACGGCGTTCTACAGCCCCCACCACATGTGATAAAACATTGAGTAAACTTTCTTTAGCGATTTTCAAACGCACGATTTTTTCCTCTTACAACGGAAGCTGAATATGAATGTTAGCAGTGTACTATGCTGCACTTAAAAGCAGTTTGCAACTCTGAAAAATAGATTAACTTTGTAACAAGCGAAGTAAATTTTTATAGTCTTCATTAAAAATAGGATCTTCTTCCCGTAAGCTCACCACTTTTTCACAGGCATGCATGACGGTACTATGATCACGACCACCAAATGCCATACCAATTTCAGGGAAACTATCCCCTGTTAATTCACGAGCTAGCCCCATCGCCAATTGACGTGGGCGCGCATAAATACGTGTTCGCTTAGGTCCAGTTAGCTCTTTCAGCGGAATACGGAAATATTCACTGACCACACGCTGGATATTTTCTACACTGATCGTTCTTGCTCTAATCGCCAAAACATCTTTTAAAGATTCACGCACCACATCTAGATCAATCGCAGTACCTTTAAAACGTGAAATCGCGACCACTTTATTCAAAGCACCTTCAAGTTCACGAACGTTCGCAACCACTTGTTGAGCAATAAATAATGCACAATTTCGAGGTAAATCTACGCCACTATTTTCTGCTTTTTTTAATAAAATTTCGATACGAGTTTCAATATCTGGTGGCTCAACACCAACTGATAATCCCCAAGAGAATCGAGAAACCAGACGCGGATCAAGTTCGGTGAGTTCTTTTGGATAACGGTCTGATGTCAAGATGATTTGCTTAGATTCATCAAGTAAAGCATTGAAAGTATAGAAAAACTCAACAAGACTCGCTTCTTTTCCTGCGAGTAAATGAATATCATCCACCAATAATAAATCTAATGAACGGCAATTTTTCTTAAATTCTTCAACCTTGCCTTTTTGCAATGAGCTCACAAAATCTTGAACAAAACTTTCTGAAGTCATGTACATCACACGCGCATTTGGTTTTGCCTGTAATAAAGCATTACCAACGGCTTGCATTAAGTGCGTTTTACCAAGACCTGTAGGACCGTATAAAAATAAAGGGTTATGCTGAGATGCTCCCAGTTGCGTCAACACCTTGCGACAAGTTTCCGCAGCCATTTGGTTGGAACGACCTTCGACAAACAAAGAAAAAGTAAACAATGGGTTTAACTGTCTTTTCTTTGGAATTTTGCTGACGTTTTGACTTGGTTGGACTAAATCAGGTTCTTTTTTGGCTTTAGTTTGTATTGATGGTGGCGGTGTTAAACTTAGAGCGGCAGTTGTAGTCGCAGGTTGCTCATTAGACGACAAAATCGTTCCTGGGCGAGAATCCACCAAAATTTCGACTTGACGAACGCGACCTTCAGAAAGTTGTTCAGCAAGAATAGAAATTAACTCTAAATGATTGTCTTGAATATAGCGGGTCCAATAAGGGTTAGGTGCATATAAACGCATCACACCATCAACCTCTTCAGCAACCAAAGGACGAATCCACATTGCAAAGACGTTATCAGAGAGCTCTTGTCGCAAGCGAGTTAAGCAGTCTGTCCAAAGCATGTGCATCCCCTATCTATCCATTTTTTAAATTCAAAAAATAAAAACCACGCACCCTCATCTTTCAAAGGGGTCGCCATTCTAACCAAGTTATCCACATCTGTCAGGCAAATTTATAGAACTTTCGCTGAAAAATAAAACATTCGTTAATAAATTTAAATTTAAAAGCACATGTGCATAACTTTTTGCAGAAGCTGTGGATAGTTTTGCACTTCAAGTTATCCACAATCCATAAAGGCAATAAAAACACCATTATCCACAAGCTAAATACATGTTTATTTTTTAAAAAAGTTAACTTTCCACAGAATAAATCTACACTAATAAGAATAAATTTAAATTTTAAAATTTGAATTTACTTATAAGGATGATTCGGATTGTGGATAACTGAGCATATCGAAATTTAAATTCAAAATCCAAGAAATAAATTTAAACTGAGAGGTATGTTGTTGATAACAATGTTTATAGGCTGTGAATATAAATGAATTGCGATATAATTTAAATAGATAGCTTGTGTATATTTTTTGTTGCTACTTAAATTATAGAAAATGAGAGAGTTGTAGTTGGTTCAAAACAGCACAAACAAAATGTAAAGTTTTTGATTTTTCATTGACAGCGTAAACATTGCACAATAAAATCGCGGACCTTTATAGAAAGATCATTTTGGGAGTTTCGATATGAAACGTACTTTCCAACCATCTGAATTAAAGCGTAAACGCGTTCATGGTTTCCGTGCTCGTATGGCAACTAAAGCTGGTCGTCAAGTTTTAGCTCGTCGTCGTGCGAAAGGTCGTCATAGCTTAACTGTTTAATTACTGTTAAGTAGACCAGACTTGGGTGATGACACTTTACAGTTTTGGCACTGAATCTCGTATTCGTTGTGCTGCAGATTATAAAAGCGTATTTGATGGTGCGCTTTTTAAAGTGCATCAACCCCATTTCCTATTTTTAGCAAAATTAACCGAACAGCCTAAAAGCCGTTTGGGTATTGTCGTTGCTAAAAAAAAGGTACGTCGTGCACATGAGCGAAATCGAATAAAACGTCTTGCTCGAGAGAGCTTTCGTTTACATCAAGCGCAATTTAATGCTGATATCGATATTGTAGTGATGCCTAAAGTTGGTATAGAAGCAATCGCAAATAAAGAATTACATCAACAATTAGATTTTGCTTGGCAAAAATTACAACGTTTAGCAAAGAAGCATTCTAAAGTCGTTGTGGCACCCCTCCAAAATTAGAGAATCTCTAATGGTACGTTTACTGCATTGGTTGATCAGATGTTACCAAATCGCAATTAGTCCATTATTGGGTCCTCGTTGTCGCTATATTCCCACTTGCTCACAATATGCAATTGAAGCATTGCAAACACATGGTGCAGTAAAAGGTGTATGGCTATCAACGAAACGCGTCTGTCGTTGTCATCCTTGGGGCGGTTCTGGATATGATCCTGTGCCACCAAAAGCACTTCGTTTTATTTCGTTTCATCAAATAGATTCTCAAAAGCATCACGTTGCTGTACCCTTTCGTGATCGTTTATTCAAGCAAAATCTCTTTAATCATTTGGGATAATAGATATGCAACAATGGGCCAGATTTGCAATTCTTGGAGCCATGTTTGTTACCGCATATTTGCTAATTTTGGCTTGGCAAAAAGATTATGGTCATGCGCAAACAACACCGCAACAACCTGCGGCAGTTGTGACTGCACATGATGTATCTGCAGATTTGCCAAATACACAAAATGCAACAGCGGCTTCAGACTTGCCACAAGCAAATGTGACTACATCGCAAGCCACAGAAACACCTTCTGTGACTCAGCAATTGATTTCGGTAAAAACCGATCTTTATCATCTTTGGATCAATCCGAAAGGTGGTGATATTGTCCGTATTGAATTGTTAAGCCATGACGAAAGTAAAGACAGCGAAAAACCATTCGTTATGCTTGAAAGTGATGCGAAACGTACTTACGTTGCTCAATCAGGTTTAATTGGCTTAAACGGACCAGATAGCAGCCGTAATGGTCGTCCAATGTATGATGTGGAAAAAACATCTTATACCTTGGCTGATGCAAAAAGTGTTGCTGCTCAAGATGGGAAAACCAGTCAAGTTTTAACCGTTCCATTGGTTTTTAAAACACCTGAAGGCGTTGAAGTCATCAAGACATTTACGTTCACGCAAGGTGACTATCCAATTACGGTAAAACATCAAGTGATTAACCGTAGCCAGCAAAACTGGCAAGGTCAAATGTTTGGTCAGTTAAAACGTGATAATTCGGATGATCCTGGCAAGTCTTCGCAAGGTATTTTCACTTTAGGTACTTACCTGGGTGGGGCATGGGGTACACCTGAAGAACATTACAACAAGTTGAAATTTGCGAATTTTAACGATGAAAAGTTGAATGTTGAAGCCAAAGGTGGCTGGGTTGCTATGGTTCAGCACTATTTCGTCAGTGCGTGGATTCCTGGTGATTTAAAACTCACTCAAGCGAATGGTCAGCCGTATACTGCGAAACTAGAGTCACGTCAGTCTGCTGATGGTATGAATATCATGGGCTTCACTTCTCCAGTGATTAACGTACCTGCGGGTACATCAATGGAAGTGGATGCGAAACTTTATTCTGGTCCAAAAATTCAATCTGAGCTTAAAGATTTAGCTGCTGGTTTAAACCAAACTGTGGATTATGGTTGGTTATGGCCAATTGCGAAACTCTTATTCTTGGGCTTGCAATTCTTCCATAACATCATTGGTAACTGGGGTTGGTCAATTATTTTCTTGACGATCTTGGTGAAAGCGATCTTATGGCCACTTTCTTCGAAAAGTTATCGTTCGATGGCAAAAATGCGTGTGATTGCACCTGAAATGCAGCGCATGAAAGAAGAATTTGGCGAAGACCGTATGCGCTTCTCTCAAGAAATGATGGCGTTATATAAGCGCGAGCAAGTAAATCCACTGTCTGGATGCTTACCGTTATTATTACAAATGCCAATCTTCTTAGCGTTGTACTGGGTATTGATGGAATCTGTAGAACTCCGTCATGCACCTTGGTTAGGCTGGATTCAGGATTTATCTGCGATGGATCCATGGTTTATCTTGCCGTTGATCATGGGTGTGACCATGTTTGTGCAGCAAATGTTAAACCCACAACCGACCGATCCAATGCAGGCAAAAGTATTCCGTATCATGCCAATCATGTTTACGGTATTCATGTTGTTCTTCCCTGCTGGTTTAGTGCTTTACTGGATCGTCAACAACAGTATTACCATTTTGCAACAATGGTTTATTAACAAAGGTGTCGAAAAAGACCGTCTCAACAAGGTTGAGTCAGCGTCTTAATCTCGAACTTTTACTGAATAAATCCGCTTAAGATGGTAATCTTAGGCGGATTTTTCTTTGTCTGTATTAAGGGTGCTTGATTACATCATCCTTGCTTTTTCTAGGTGAATTTAACATGCAACATCAAACCACAATTGCTGCGATTGCTACCCCTTTAGGTCGTGGTGGTGTGGGCGTGATTCGTCTGTCTGGGCCAAAAGCTTATGCGATTGCAGCGCAACTGACGCAAAAAAGTCTTCCTATAGCACGTATGGCTGGTTTTCGTCAGTTCTATGATGCTGATGGTTCCGTCATGGATGAAGGGATTGTGCTCTGTTTTCCAAATCCTCATTCGTTCACAGGTGAAGATGTAGTGGAGTTGCAGGGGCACGGTGGTCCTGTCATCCAGAATGCCTTGTTGGCACGTTTACTCGATTTGGGCGCGACTGCTGCAAAAGCAGGTGAGTTTTCCATGCGCGCTTTTGAAAATGGCAAAATGGATTTGGTGCAGGCTGAAGCGATTGCTGACTTGATTGATGCGACCTCACAGGCGGCTGCACGTTCTGCGGTTCGTTCATTACAAGGTGCATTTTCAACCAGAATTAATACAGTTTTAGAAAAGCTGATTCATTTACGTTTACATGTCGAAGCTGCGATTGATTTTCCAGAAGAAGAAATTGATTTCCTTGCGGATGGTAAGATCTTAGCGCTATTGGATGATGTACAAGCCTCGGTTAAAGCGGTACAGCAATCTGCACGTCAAGGACAGCTGTTACGTGAGGGTTTACAGGTCGTCATTGCGGGTAAGCCAAATGCGGGTAAATCGAGCCTGTTAAATGCACTTGCAGGGCATGAGCGTGCGATTGTGACGGATATTGCGGGAACGACTCGAGATGTGTTGCATGAAAAAATCAGTTTGAATGGTTTACCAATTACTTTAACTGATACCGCTGGTTTACGTGAAACAGGTGATATTGTCGAACAAGAAGGGATTCGTCGTGCCATTAAGGAAATTGAACAGGCGGATTTATTACTACTGGTTTATGATTTAAATCAAGGCGATGAACCGTTACAGCTAGCACGTGAATATTTTGCCGATCATCTTGAACCGAAGCGTTTACTGTTAATTGGCAATAAATGCGATTTAACGAGTCAGGATGCGACTTTAAGTGATTATCAGGGCTTCCGTCATATCAGTGTGTCTGCTAAACAGGATATGGGTGTTCAGGCGCTTATAGATGCGATTACAGCGCATGCAGGCTTTCAGCCTGAGGAAGACACCTTTATT
>NZ_DJLC01000222.1:0-3780 GCF_002434875.1 Acinetobacter sp. UBA6526
AAAATGACTAAAATTTTGCTCGTTTAATTCAATCGGTTCATGTGGCAATAGCGGTTGATGACATTGCCCACAATTAGGATTTACGGCAAGTTTTTCTTCTGGCACACGATTTTTTGCACCACATGATGTACAGACAATAATCATTTACATCACTCCTATATGTTGATGTAAAAATTCTAATTGGGTTGTGACTGCTTTTTCAAACCAAGTCCCATGATAAATATCGAAATGCTTCATATCCCACTCATGATAGCTCACAAAAGGAGCAATATTTGTAGCTGCCTCTCGACTTGAAGCAATAGGAATCAAAGAGTCTTGTTTTGCAGCAATAAATAAGACTGGAATATTAATTTTTCTAACAAATTGAATCGGACGATAACGCATTAAATTAAAGAAAACACGTGCAGGGACTTCCCCACTCCAATAATAATCAGGATTTACAATAGAATGATAACCATAATAGCTATCCGATGTAGGTAAAAAACAGAGTTTATACTGATCGACAACAGGAAGAGTTTTAGGCACTAATCCCATTTTAGACCCCATATAATCCTGACTTGAACGTTTCAAAGCTTCAGGGTAGCGTTGCAAGGGGTATAACTTTGCAGTTTCAGCACCATCTACATATGGCACTTGAACCATGACCGCCTGAATATTCTTTAAGTCGGTAGCTAGGCTCAATGCATAGCCACCACTCAATGAGGTTCCCCAAAGAATAATACGCCGACTATCGATTAATTTACAATTTGATGCATACTGGACAATTGTTTTCCAATCATCTAATTGAGAGCTTAAAGACACTAGTTCGCGTGGTTTACCAGTGCTCCCCCCCCAATAACGATAATCGAATAAGATCACAGCATAACCCGCATGAGCAAACCTTTGTGCATATTGAATGAGCTTAAACTGACGCAATCCAGCAAATCCATGAGCCATAACTATTACAGCTGGCTTTATAGTCGTTTTCGGAAGGTAAAAGTCAGCAGCAATCGTTTCATCACCACTAGGAACATACAAAGGCTCGACTGTATAGGTTTGCATGCGCGCTCCGTTGCGTTATCTTTTTGCTTATCATCGTTTATTTACTATAGACATTTAAACTCAAGATTAAGCTTAATGCTATGATAGAGCATAAAATGTTTTGTTTATTTTTGGAGTGACAAGATGTCAGAGAATGTTGGTTTTGCAGGTCAAATTGGTCCAGAACATGTAGAACAAGTTGTAGAAAAAGGCTTTAAATCTATTATTAATAACCGCCCAGACATGGAAGGTGGTTCAGAACAACCAACAAGTGCTCAAATTGAAGAATCTGCTCGTGGGGCTGGTCTAGATTATGTTTATCAGCCGGTTGTTGCTGGACAAATTACTGAACTCGATGTCCGCACATTTGCAAACCACTATAATGAATTGCCAAAACCAATCCTTATGTTCTGTCGTACTGGCAACCGTTCGAATAATTTATATCAGTTAGCCAAACAGATGGATTTACTGGATGATTAATCGGTAGTTGATATATAAAAAACAGTGCCGTAGCACTGTTTTTTATAATAAATCTAAATTTTTATTGATAATTAACAAAAATAGTTGAAACCTTACCATCTGGAGAGGTTACCGCAACTTTAAAAGTATCACCCACTGCACATTCTTTTAGGCGATAGCCATACAATGTCTGCGTACTGTTCTTAAATGTTGTCGGTGTTAAGAGATTAAATACATTTGCGACCGGTGAACTACCTTGAACAAACTCTGCCACACAAGACAAATCATTGTTTTTGGTATTATCTTCAGCAGTTACATTCACAGTTGAACCTGTAGGCATAGGAACACTTTGTGCGCTATTTCCATATAGATTAAAAGATAACAAATTACCGCTAGCATTTACATTGGTAAAGATCGCTGTATTTTCAGCGAATGCAAACAATAATTGTTGGCGAAGGATAGCATCTAAATTTTTACTACATGTATTTGCAATGTTTGGTTGAGCAATAGTTGATGGTGCACAGGCTTCTGTTCCAGCATTACGTCTATAAACAAACTCGCCATTATTTGAATTATAGACTTCATCTTCATTATCATCTCTGAAAAAGTCACCAATATTTGTATTGTTACCCAATATATCTGTCAACGCATCTACGCCAGCAGTATATAAATTATCACCATTTTTATCGATATAAGATTTATCACCTTCGACATATGCCAATACCGTTACGCGATTATCTAAAGGGCGAGGGTCTTGTACTGATAGAGTTACCGAACAACGCCCATCAGCTGTAGAACAATTAGGTGTGACAACCCCACCCTCACTTACAAAGCTAACAACTGTTCCATTTGGTACAGGGTTACCATTACGGTCTCTTAACATCACATTGATCGTTGCACTATCACCATCAATTCTATTCTGTAAAGCATTTTTACTTACTGATAAGCTAAAACCGTCTTGAGTTGCACGCCCTGTTGATACAGCAACATTTTTAGATAATGCAAATACATTTAAATTAGAGACTAATGTAGCCTTTATTTCCACAGGCCCAGGCTTATCACCTGGATACAAAGTGACAACTACTTTACCATTTGGATCACTTTTCACTGTCTTAATATTCTGATTTCCTAAAGATATAAAACTTAAGTCTTCAGGAGCACGTAATAACTCGATCTGAACATCCTTATTTGCAGCAGGCACACCATTCGAATAAAGAGTAAATTCAACTTGACCAGATGAAGCTGAACCACTGCTGTTGATGCCTAAACTCACTGCTTCAGATGTATATACAATTGAGTTTGCCTCAATAGCAGCAATATTAATTTTAACTTTAGACTCGGGAATATTCGAACCACTTGCTGTAATTGTTTGCTCACCCTCACATAGTTTACCAGCAGCATCAATTGACTTATAAGAAGTTGTCACATCTCCCTGATTTGAGGATACAATTGTCGCAGGCTCGAACGTACCACATGTCGCATTGAAATTTACAGTGACATTATTTTGATTAACTTTTGTAATCGCATCTTGAGTCTTTAAAGTAATATTAGTTGAAGCGCCAGATTCTAATAATCCATTTGCAGCCATCATTCCAACTAAAACAATATTACTTGCTTGTAAAGCAAAATTATAAGGTTTGGTGGTTGCTGACAAACCATTATGACTAACCGTAGCAGTAATTTGATATGCACCTGTAGCATTCAAATCTTGAGGTTTGATTGAAATACTCGCTTCACCATCTGCATTGGTAAGAACAGCACCATTACTGGTACCAAAGACAACACCACCACCGCTAAATGTAACAATCGCGCTACTTACCCCCTTTCCTGAAGCATCTGTCACTTTAACTTTAGCAGTAACACCAGCTGCTGTAATAGAGGTCACAACTGTATCATTAGCATCATACAGTACAATATCTGCTATATTAATTGTAGTTACAGGATTTTGGCCATTTTCACCGCCTGAGTTATTACTATTATTTGAACCATAGTAACCATCTCCCCCACCACAACTTGCTAATAAAATTGATACAGTAATTACCGACAACTTTGATACAAGCTGTTTTTTATTCATCATCATTCCTTTATATCCCCAACCCAACCCCAATATGGAATAAGATTTTTTTCATTATAAAAATATGCCTAATGTAACCATACTATTAATTTTCTGTAAATATACTTTATTTCTAAGCAAGCATAATTAAAGTGAAATCAGTCAAACTATTTTATTAAATCGAGATATTTCTAGAACTTATTAACAAATAAATAATGAACATAATAAATTTAGAATCAAAGAAGACA
>NZ_DJLC01000016.1:0-42316 GCF_002434875.1 Acinetobacter sp. UBA6526
TCCTGGACCACGTGATAGGTTGTGTTGAACACGGTATCCTTCAAAGTGGCGAATTGTTCCGTCGTCCATAACAATTGGTACATCGACGATCAATGTACGCTTTGGACTTTTTAAAGTATTAACAAAATTGCCTAGATCAGCATCTAAATATGGTGTCACTCGATCAATTTGAGTGAGATATGTTTGCCAAGCACCATTATTTTGAGCCGCATATGATAAAGACATCATCTATTCCTTAATTAATCAATTGTCCCTGTTTCTTATAGATTCCCTTTTCAGGGCTGCTATCTACCCCGCCATCCATAGGTACATTTCGCATCATTTACTTGAATTAAAATGTTTGGGGCTTTGTATGGACACTATTATTAAGAATCAAAATGATTCACAAAATTCTTTATTATGATTAAAATGAATTAATTTTTATCAATTTGCTAATAGTAAGTATCAAAATGAACAATGTTGATCATATAATATTAGGATTACTCAAAGACAATGCACGGATGTCAATAACAGACTTGGCAGCAAAAGCTAAAGTGTCTCGAGCGACTGTCCAAAAGCGAATTGAGTACATGGAATCTACTGGAATTATCACAGGTTATACGGTACGTTTTCGTCCAAACGCTGAGAAAAATATTATCCGCGCATGGATGAATATCATGGTTGAAGGCACAAAAGCTCAGGCCGTAATCCGCCAGCTCCGTCTTGAAACAGCGGTTGAGCGACTTCATACAACGAATGGTAAGTGGGATATTTTGGTCGAGTTACAGTCTGATAGTTTAGAAAATTTCGACAAGGCTCTTGAACGCATCCGCAATATTTCAGGGATTTATAATAGTGAAACCAGCATTTTACTTTCGACTTATAAAACTTAAAAAATTCATGTGATTTAATTGTTATGATTAAATTCCTCAGAGTTTTTGAGTTTTCTTTGAGGAATTTTATTTAACGTTCAAACTAAATTCGCCCAACTTCAAAGTATGGAATTAAATGTTGATCAAAATTAGGGCGAGGATCTCCTTCAAAACTAATAAATCCGTGCATTCCTGTTAAACGTTCACCTTTATAAAATTGGTTCAGTTGATGACGTGGATCTTTATGCGATAACGTGAAGCTAATTACTCCTACACCTAAAGCCTTAGATTTTTGATGTGCATCTTTCAGCATTTGATGATGTAAATGAAGTTTGTCGGGGTTACATAGCAAAGTATGTAAAACATGATATTTCAGAGAATCTCCTAGTTTTGGTAATGGCATCATCTTGGTCATTCGCGTAGATAAGTTATAAATCGGTCTAAAAAAACCGATCAGTGAACTGTAGTGCAAAATCTTGGTTTGCTTGACTGAGTGTTGATCCCATAAACCAAACATTCCAACTAATTTATCATTTTGAAAATAGAGTTGAAAATCTGACAATTTGATTCCTGAAAAATAGGTATGATTTTCTGCTAACTCATTGAAATTGTATGCTGGAATAAAATTATAGTAAGCTGACATTTCTGCAATAAAATTATTCATTTGCTGAATATGTTCGACTTGCGCAGTGCATGAGTGAAGTTGATTTGAAGCTTGTTCTCGGTTGTTCTTATTTATAAATGAAGTGACATTTTTTATGTTGCCTAAATCCGTCAATGTCAGCGTTTCAATTAATCCTTCATCATAATAATCTGGCATACCTGTTTTTGAGGTTTGCATGGCAGCGCGTGCTGCATGATTATCATCGAAAATAATCATTTGGCTGTAATTAGGTTCAAACATTGTTTGTCTAACGTGCGCCCCTAATTTTTTTACGAGTGATTTGCCACGATAGTTAGGATCAACACGTAAATCACTGGCATAACGAAGGTTACTTATTTTTTGATTTACAAAACAAGGGCGATAACCATTGCTATAACAAGCCACTTTTTCCGATGTGGTGGTATCTTCGATCACAACATGCAATTTATTGCGGTACAAAATGTCAGATGCTTTAAAGTAACTGGGTTCACGCTGGAAACTAATTTGCACGCCTTTGGTGGTCATTGGAACTGCGATTAATGCACGCAATGCTGCATCATCAGCATGTGTGGCTTCTCTAGTAACAAGGTTACTCTCAATCTTTTCCACTGAATTATTATTGTTCATTTTTAATTTACCTGTTGGTTTGCACTTGGTACGAGATCATTCAATCGTCCCATTTGATCTAATAGCTGATAAACAAACACAATTTCATCTTGTTCATTGACTGTTTTTTGTGTTTGAACATCCAATAGCTTTTGTTCAGTGTTCAATAGATCAAAAGTAGTTTTTGTACCTAAATCGAATTCTTTACGGGTATATACAAATGCAATCGAAGCCGCATCAATCGCATTTTGAAGCGCATCTTTATTTTGACGGATTGTTTGTAGTTGAGCGAAAGTTGTACGTGTACGTTGATTTAAATCCAATTCAAGGGTTTTAATTTTTTGCTCGGCAAGGTCTATATCTGCTCGCGCTTTTTTGATGTTTGCCCGATTCAGACCATCATCATATAGCGGAACATTCAGTTGTACGCCAACCATATAGTTATTACTTTCTGAACCGATATAACTTGCTTCATGTTGTGTACCTGCACGACTGGTAAGCATCACCGTTGGCCACAGCTCTCGTTTTGTAAGCGCAAATTGCTTTTCAGCTGCCTGTTTTTCATATTTTGCTTGCATTAAAGCGGGATGAGTTTTTGTTTTCGTCAAAATTTCATCTAAATTATTCGAAATTTGAGGTAAATGTGAGATAGGTACTAATTGCTCAGCACTAAGTCCAGTGACTTGATAAAACTGTGCTTCGCTAATGGTCAAATTTGACTGAGCTTGAGTGACATCAGCCTGCCCTTGTGCAACTTGAGCCAAAACTTGCGCCAAATCTGCACGTGTAATCATGCCTACGTCAAAACGTCGTTGTGATTCGTACAACGAACGCTGTAAGTTAGACATGGTTTTCTTTCTAAGTTCTAAAATTGCTTTTTTCTTTAGAACATCGGTATATACCATCACAGTATTTAAAATGGTTTCTGATCGTTGATCGGATAGACCTTGGGAACGTGCAGAAAGCTGGTTTTTCGCAACATCGATTCCTAAACGATGTCGACCAGAAGTATAAACAGGATAGTCTAATTGCAACTGTAGACTTCTCCCTTTTCGATTACCCTCTGTTGGAAAGAACACATCGGAAGGCGTCTCTATCTTTTCGTAATCAAGTTGCCCTACTAAATTTACTTTCAGACCATCACGTTGCTTCGCTTGCTCAAGTGTTGCAGCAGACTGACCAACATTTAAGCGACCTAACTCCAATTGACTTTCATGCCTTAAACTCGCAGATAAAGCATCATCTAGCGTCATCGCATGAATGGGAAAGCAAATACTGAAAGCACCTAAACATAGAAAAGACTGATATTTTAAAACAAGCTTTCTGAACACATTGATCCCTTTTTTCATAGCTGTTCCAAACTATTCAAACTGACTTTCTTTAAAGGTTCTGGCTTTATGTTTCCTTCAATAATGCCATCAAACATGACTAGTTTTTTATAAGCATTCCAACCGTTATTTGCTTGTCTAATCTGAGGCTGATCAAGCTGTCCAAGGTTACGCGCGAGTTCATAATGAAAGTTTTTCCGTAACAACTCATCGATATATGAACTATCAATTGAGTGGTGAATGTCTCCTTCAAATAGCACACAATAAAAAGGTTTAACTTGTTGTTCTGTATCAATTGCCAGTAAAGAAATTGCTTTAGATTCTGTCTGGTTAAGTTGAGATAACAGCTGTTGCGCAGTTTCAGGCGCTAATTTTTCACCAACGAGGTCTACGCCAAAACGACGGCCTTGGAACTCAAAACACGGAATTTGCTCTAAGAAATCTGTTACACGTAGACAATCATCTAAGCAGTAACGAAGTAAACCATTGCCTGAGGTAATGATAGGACTAACAACATCTCCTTTTTTCAGCTTCCATGAAGGAATGATTTGCCCCTGTTTTTCACCTTCGAGATATTCAAACTCATAGAAATGACTTTGATAAGCAAGTGGATAGTGTTGATCATAAGGAATTGTTACCACACCTTCAGTTGCCCATAAGCCCTTACCTTCAAACTGAACATGCGGCAAACGTTGTTGCAATTTATTGGCCCATGCTTTTGATCCAGCCGTATCCCAGCTAGAAACCAAACTTAATTTTGGCCAAAGCTTTTTGAAATCAATCTCATGTCCATTTGAACTGTTGATGAGACAATCTGCACTTTTTGGACAATGTGGTGCATCGACTTGCTTAAGAGAAAGCTGTCTTGTTCCCCATGTTCCTCGTTGTAATACTTCGGCAACTTCCTGTTGCATCGTTTCTAAACGGTCTAGTAATTGCAAAGCGAAGGTTGGACTCCAAACTGAAATCATGGCTAGATTACGGTTGGCAACTAAATAACAAATAGTTGCAAACAGCGCATCATCTGCATTTGCTGCAAAGGCGATATTGCTAGGAACAGCTTGTGTAAATTTAGATAAAACACGTTTGCCTATGCCCAATAACGCACTATCATCATTTAGATTTTTATCTTTCAGTACTTCCCTTTGACTCTCAGGTAACCATGAGACTGACCAATAATGCGTTCCAGACTGTAGCTCAGGGCATTTGCGATACAGACTTGCTAGCCAAGGTGCGATGGCATGATCAAGTTCATCTAAAAACTGCTTGGTGTATGGAATAAATTTGATTTGCTCGCTTGAGCCGCTGGTTGGCTGAAAGCGTACAAGTTTGCTACTGGAAAGTGCTAGTTTCTGATCACGATACAAATTGATTTCTTCTCTCCAAGCCGCATAACGCGTTGATGGAAAGGCTTGTACAAATTGCTCATAGTCTTGAACACCTTTACTGTTTGCTAAGCTTGATGTTGCTAAAATTGCACTTAGAATTTCTCTTTGAGTTGCTTCCAAAGCAGAAAAACGCTTTTTGAATTTTCGATCAGAACTATCACACCATTGCTTCAAAATAATATGTGATCCAGATGTTAGCCAGTCGACATATTTCATTGTAAGACTCCTTGGCGATGTGCTTGTTGATTAACAATCGCTTCGTACTTACCTTTACTCACTGGTTTTCTCATCAACTTCACTGGAAAACGAGCAAGATCTTTCCAGCCTAATCGTCCGATACAAGGGAGTTCTGTTCCTGTTACCCATGTTGGATTCTTTTGTTCAAAGAAATGAATATTAGGATTTTTGACGCGCATTTCTTCAGTGATCGGAGCAACCTCTCCTTTCAATGGCTGGTAGTCATCACCAAAGTTCAATAAGCCAATTTCTTTGTCGTAATATTCTCCAAAGAAGTTCTCACAGTAATGTTCGATCACGGTAGATAAATGCTGGTTTTCATCTTTGATATTTGGGTAATAAACGTAGTAGTTATTTGCCAATAACAAATAGGTTTTATAGCCCTTAGAAATAAGTAACCAATACAACTCATTAAATGGATATTTCACTCGAAGCTTAATCATCAGTTTTAGCATTGAACTTTGTAGTTTACGCGTTCCCCAATATGCTTTTAGAATGACAGTGTCACCACTAAATAAGACGGTATAGTCTTTTCCATTTAAATAAAAATGTTGTACAGCAACAGTAGAAAAACCAACGATTTCATCTGTTTCTGAGTTGAAAATTAAAATTGCTCCGCTTTTCTTTTTAAAATCATCCGCAAAAATTGAAAACTTTGTATTCTCATAATATTGCTCATAAATAGAATACATTGCTTTCAATCGATCAATATCGATTTGCTCCTTTTCAATATACTGACCATAAGTTGTTTCCTTACTATTGAATATTGAAATTAGCTTGTACGTTTTATTAATCATGACTCTAACCTCTAATTTTAGACATGAGTTAGCCTCTATCTCATATGAAATATTTAAAACTCATATAACCGTTATTTTTATAAAGGCAGTATTTGTATAATTACGCCTTTTTGATTTTTCATTTTTTGAAAATTACCCTCTAACTAAACGCTACATATCCATCTTTTTCCCCCTATCCATAAAGAATGTTAAGAATGCAGTAACGAACATAATGATTGAGAGCATGCGCAATAAATCATTAAAACTGGACGTTAATGCTTGATAATGAATATCTCGATAAATAATGCTGAGTGCGATCTGTTGAGCATTGGCCCCAATTTCTTGATACTGCGCTGTGAGCTGATCTAATCGTTCGATGAAAAGCCAATTCTGTGGTGTCATGTATTGATTTAATTGAGTCACGTGCAGAGCGGTTAACCAATCGAGTGATGAGTTAATCAGAGCTAATCCCACTGCACCGCCGATATTTCGCATGAGGTTATAAATACCGCTGGCATCCGCTACTTTACTCAGTGGTAAGGTGCTCATTGCAAGATGGGAGACAACGATCAAACAGATCATGAGTCCAATACCACGATAAATTTGTGGCCAAAACATAAAGTCATAATCGCTATGAATACTTAGGTGTGAGTTCAGCCAAACGCCAAATCCCGCTAGAATCATGCCGACAAAAACTGTTTTTCGGGTATCAAAATTTGGAATAAGCCAAGCCAAAAATGGTGCAAAACAGAACATCACAACACCAGTCACCATCATAATGTGACCGATTTGACTACTATTCATTTCACGGACTTGTCCAAGGAAAACAGGGATCATATAACCCAATCCGTACAGTGCCATGCCGATCACAAAGGTGGTGATAGAACTCAAGGTAAAGTTTTTGTTTTTAAATACACTTAAATCGAGTAATGGCTTGGGTTGCGTAAAACTTCGAGAAAAGAAGATCAAACCACCAACAACGCAGATGATGAACGCATTTCTTACGCCTGAATCAGCAAACCAATCATGTCGCGCACCTTCATCAAGGAAATACTCTAAACCGCCTAAGAACATCGCCATGCCAATTAAGCTCAGCCAGTCCATTGTTCTAATCAGTGAGTAATTCGCACGATCAATACTTGGCCCTGAATATATGATGGTTGCAATGATGATTCCTGGCACGATGTTGATCAAAAACATCCAGTGCCATGAAAAATTATTGGTAAGCCATCCCCCGATCGTTGGCCCAATCGCAGGTCCAAGAGTACTGATCATCCCAAATAACACCAAAGGCAAAGAGCGTTTAGCTTCAGGAAATAAAATATAAAGCGCGGTCATCGATGTTGGAATCATACCGCCCCCCATAAAACCTTGAATGGCACGAAAGACCAATAAGCTTTCTAAATTCCATGCCAACGCACAAAGTAATGAGCTGATGGTAAATCCGATCGCACACAAGGTGTAATAAACCCGTGTAGATAAGACGCGACATACAATACTAGACATTGGAATAGCAATAATTTCAGCGACCAAATAGACCGTTTGTACCCACGTCACTTCATAGCGACTTGCACTCATTCCTGCTTGAACTTCATTCAAAGAACTGGCAACAATTTGGATATCTAAAATCGCCATGAAGTTGCCAAAGATCATTGCGATGAAGATGACCCAAGCTGTTTTTGGTGCAAACTTCCACTCACCGTCAAAATGCTTATCCATTATTTTCTACCTAGAATTTTTATTATTAGGTTTTTAAATCGACGGTTGCATTAACCGACATTCCAGGTTTTATAAGATCGATATGTGGACTTGAATCTATGGCAATTCGGACAGGGATTCGCTGGACAACTTTATTGAAGTTTCCTGTTGCATTATCAGGTGGCATCATTGAAAACGTTGCACCTGATGCTGGTGAAAAACTCTCAATTTTGCCTGTGTATGTGAGGCTTGGATAAGCATCAATTTTTAATTTAACTTTCTGACCAATATGCATTTTTTCAATCTGAGTTTCTTTGAAGTTCGCTTCTACATACAAACTCCCCTCAGGAATGATTGCCATTAGACGTGTTTGAGGTGAAACTCGTGATCCTTTCTGAATTGCAAGACTGCCTACTTTTCCAGATACAGGACTGATTACTTTAGAGGAATCTAAATCGATACGATAAAGATCTAACGTGGCATTTGCGCTTTGAATATCTGCTAATAACTGTGCTCTACCTGCCTGCAAACTTCCTAACTGAGCTTCAGCAGAATTTACAGTTGCTTGAGCTTTGGTTAGTTGTGCTTGAGCTGATAAGTATTGAGACTGAATATTGTCAAAATTCTGTCGTGTAATCACACCATCTTTAAGTAAATCTTGGTAACGAGCATAATCTTTCTTTAAGCGAGATAAGTCTGCTTGTGCAGCAATAACACCACTATTCGCTTCGCTAATTGTTGATTTAGCAGACCTTTCATTTTGTTGTTGAACATCAAGCGCTGCTTTTTTTAAGGTCACAACAGATTGTGCTTGATCATAACGAGCTTGATAATCACGATGGTCAAGTATCGCTAAGGCTTCACCTTTTTTTACCACTTGGTTGTCTTGAATGATTAAATCAACAACTTCACCTGAGATCTTAGGCATCACCCAAGTGACATCAGCCTGAACATAAGCATTATCAGTAGATTGGTAAAATCTGTATACGAAGAAATAATACAAAATACCAATCAAGAGAAATAATAACAGTGCAGCAAACACAGCCCACGTTATTTTCTTTCGACCTTGGAAATCAGTATCAGTTTCAAGCTGAGCCACGTTATCCATATTTTTTCCGCTTAATTGTAATGCACAGTTTTTTGTTTTGACCTAATAAGAGTTAGGCTTTTATTTCACATAACTTTTCATCTTGTTTTATATGAATAAAAAGTTACAAAGTAATAATTGGCGTGGATTATCATTCCAGTTGAAATAAGTTGTCATTGACCATTTTTTTAACTTAGCTTTATTTTGTGTCAATTAAATTTCAATCATAAAAATAATTTAAAATAATTATATAACGCGTACTTTTTAATAAACTTGTCATTACTAGATAATGTGCGGAAAACATAAATACTTATTAAAGTTAAAATTTTCTGAACAATGCATACATTTTTATTAGAAAATCTTTGTGTATTTTATTACATGTATGTTTTTATTTTGTAAAATATTTGTAATAAATAATACTATTTAAATAAGCTTTAAATCAACTTTTTAATATGCATATAATTAGTTTTTTCGGATGAAATATATTCACTTATTTAATGAAAGCTGCTCATCTTATAATAAGGTTTATTGAGAATTACGACAAAATACAGTTCTGTAAATAGACTAATATTATTTATTCATAATCTATATTTTGTCGAAGTGATGAGTTATATATCGATACGATAGAAGATTTTTGCATTGTCTCTAAAAATTTCTTGCAGTGCCTGTATGCCATAAGGCTGAAGCATTTGAGTATATGCGCTGATTAGATCGCCTAGTGATGGTTTTTTACCTGAAACTTATTTTATAAACTGGAATGCAACGGGTTTCTTTAAAAAGGATGAAAAATCATATCATTTTATCTATGGATATAATTTTAAAGATTATATTCCGGGCTTCAATGCAGCAGTCAAATATGTATATGGAGATAGCTTCAAAACAGCCGATGGTAAAGAAAATAATGAAAGTGAATCTAACATTATTTTAAATTATGCTTTTCAACAACCCTTTCTTAAAGGTTTAGCATTACAATATATTCGTATTGATTACAATGTAGAGCACGGTAATGATTTTGGTGAAGATCGTCTATTTGTGAACTATACAAAGCGGTTCTAATCTCAGAAAAATGTTTAATTATGGGTGCTAATGCACCCATATCCTTATGATTAAAAACAAAATTTCTTTGGTAGGTTTTTGGTAGGTAGGAAATTTTTTAAAGCACTCCATACTAAGTCCAAGGTGCTAGACCACCTGTATAACAAATTATGGAATATGGAAGAAGGAATCACTCCATGGCTTTTAAAAATATTGCAGATCAAACAAACGGTTTTTATATCCCTTGCGTTTCACTTTTTGGCCCCGGCTGTGCTAAAGAGATTGGCATAAAAGCGCAGAACCTTGGTGCAAAGAAAGCACTAATCGTAACAGACGAAGGTCTATTCAAATTTGGCGTAGCAGATACGATTTCAGCATACTTAAAAGATGCTGGTGTAGATAGCCATGTTTTCCCAGGTGCTGAACCCAACCCAACTGATATTAATGTTCACAACGGTGTTAAAGCCTATAACGACAATGGATGTGATTTTATCGTTTCATTAGGTGGCGGTTCATCACACGATTGTGCGAAAGGGATTGGTCTTGTAACTGCTGGCGGCGGACATATTCGTGACTATGAAGGTATCGACAAAAGTACTGTTCCGATGACTCCACTGATTGCTGTAAACACAACTGCTGGTACAGCATCAGAAATGACGCGTTTCTGCATTATTACCAATACTGATACTCACGTAAAAATGGCAATTGTAGATTGGCGCTGTACGCCTTTGATCGCCATCGATGATCCAAAACTTATGGTTGCAAAACCAGCTGGTTTAACCGCTGCAACAGGTATGGATGCATTAACACATGCTGTTGAAGCTTATGTATCAACTGCGGCAAACCCAATTACCGATGCATGCGCTGAAAAAGCAATTACGATGATCAGTCAATGGTTACGTCCTGCTGTCGCCAATGGTGAGAATATTGAAGCTCGTGATGCAATGAGCTATGCACAATATCTTGCTGGTATGGCATTCAACAATGCGTCATTGGGTTATGTTCATGCGATGGCACATCAATTAGGTGGCTTCTACAATCTTCCACATGGTGTATGTAATGCCGTTTTATTACCTCATGTATGTGAATTTAACTTAATTGCTTGCCAAGATCGTTACGCTAAAATTGCTGAGTTGATGGGCGTTAATGTTGAAGGATTCACTGAAACTGAAGCTGCTTTTGCCGCGATTGATGCTATCCGTGAATTATCTTCATCAATTGGAATTCCATCTGGTTTAACTGAGTTAGGTGTTAAGACTGAAGATCTTGCAATCATGTCTGAAAATGCTCAGAAAGATGCATGTATGTTGACTAACCCTCGTAAAGCAACATATGCTCAAGTGGTAGAAATTTTCAAAGCTGCGTTATAACAGTTCCTCTCAAAAGTAAGCCAAAACTCCGAGAAATTGGCTTACTTTTTTGTGGGAATATTAAAAAGGTTATATTCCCACTTTTTTTATTTATAAAAATTATGATCTTAAGAATTATTGTTTAAAATTTAATAACTAATCAACTTCATCATTTTTCAGATTTCATTTCAAGTAATCAGCTTTCACATATCAAATTTTCCCGAACTGATTCTAGTAAATATCTTTAAATTTATTCAGAGATAAATGTGCTGGATGGTCTTCTGGCAATAGTTCCATCAAACGTTCTACAGCATCAATTGCTTCTGGGAAATGTGCAACATGCTTCAGTAAAAGATCAGTTTCTTTGGTCTTAAAAATCGCATCACTTAAACGAGACTCCAAACAATCTCGCCATGCGCATAAAAATGGGCTTTCAGTTTTTGAAAGGAAAACACCTTTATACAATTGCAAAGCAGAAGCTACATAGCCTGAGTCAAGTGCTTGTTCTGCCGATAAAAAATCTGCTTCAACATCTGCCAATAATCGATATGGTCGAGAACCTAACATTCCCCCTAAAATATCTCTTAATTGCGACATTTCAGCTTTTAAAGTGCCAATACTCACCTTGCGTTCGCCATATAAAGCTTGATGAAGATTCTCAAGATTCAATCCGTTTGGGCATAATGCAAGGATGACCAAAATTTCGACTTGACGTGGGGTTAAAACTAATGATTTTTGATTAAAAATAATTTGTGGCGTAGCGAACGCACGAATATATAAACGTTGACGCTGTTGCTCAATCAAAGCCGTTTGAATAATTGATGCACAACGCTCAGCGGCTAACATGCCCAAAGTGTTATGCTTTTTCCAAGTCGTAGATAAATCAACTACACCAAGCACTTGTTTGGAATATGGATCAATGATCGGCGCTGCATAACATACCCAATCATGCACAGATTCCATGTAATGTTCATTGGAAAATACACAGCTAGATTGTTGTGTTTTCAGTGACAATGCCAATGCATTTGTTCCCACAACATCTTCAGCCCATTGTCCGCCAGCAATGAAATGGACTTTTTCAGCTGCGCTTTGCATTTGCGAACTCGAAGCTGTCCAAATAATTGTACTTCCAACATCACCAACTGCAATCACCATTGAAGATTGATCAGCAATATGGCTCAGTTCATTTGAGCAACTTTCTAAAGCCAGATCTAAACTGGTTTTATTTTTACTATTTTGATTCAACAAAGGTGCGGCTAAACGCTCTTTAGGAATAGCAGACGAAGCTGATCTCTGCCATGAACTAGCAATACTTTGTCCAAGTTTTTCAGCATTTTGCGGCGATAAACTATTTTGTCGTTTTAGCTGATCTACCGACTTACGTTGTTGTAGCAGGTCTTGTTTTGTAAACATTTGTGTATCCCTCACTCATGACCCTGATTTCCAACCTTTCTCCAACCTTCTCATTTATATCCTAATGAAATAGCGTACAAAAGTACCTTATACCAAAGCTGTAGATATTTAAGATCAATTATAAGCAAAGGAATCTAATATGCGTTACATCGATCCTAATCAAGCTGGCTCTAAAGTCCAGTTTAAAGCTCAATATGAAAACTTTATTGGCGGTCAATGGGTAGCTCCTGTAAGAGGAGAATACTTCGATAATGTTTCACCTGTCGATGGCAAAGTGTTTACAAAAATCCCGCGTTCTTCAGTTGAAGACATTGAACTTGCTCTCGATGCGGCACATAAAGCGAAAGCAGAATGGAATAAAAGCTCTCCAACTACGCGTTCAAATATTTTATTAAAAATTGCTGATCGTATGGAACAAAATTTGGAATTTCTTGCTGTCGCAGAAACTTGGGACAACGGCAAACCAGTTCGTGAAACTTTGGCAGCTGATATTCCACTGGCAATCGATCACTTCCGTTATTTTGCAGGATGTATTCGTGCACAAGAAGGCGGAATCTCTGAAATTGATGAAGATACAATTGCATACCATTTCCATGAGCCTTTAGGTGTGGTGGGGCAAATCATTCCTTGGAACTTCCCTATCCTCATGGCGGCATGGAAACTTGCACCTGCACTAGCAGCAGGAAACTGTGTGGTATTAAAACCTGCTGAACAAACGCCTGTTGGTATTTTATTAGTACTTGAACTGATCCAAGACATTCTACCTGCTGGTGTACTTAACGTAGTTAATGGTTTTGGTGCAGAAGTTGGCCGCCCACTAGCAACAAACCCACGTATTGCAAAAATTGCCTTTACTGGTTCAACACAAGTTGGCCAATTAATTATGCAGTACGCAACTGAAAATATTATCCCTGTTACATTAGAGCTTGGTGGTAAGTCTCCAAACTTATTCTTTGAAGATGTAATGGATCAAGACGACGACTATCTTGATAAAGCACTTGAAGGTTTTGCAATGTTCGCCTTAAACCAAGGTGAAGTATGCACATGCCCTTCTCGAGCGCTTGTTCAAGAAAGTATCGCGGATAAGTTTTTAGAAAAAGCCATCGAACGTGTTAAACGTATTAAATTAGGTCATCCTTTAGATACGGAAACCATGATTGGTGCTCAAGCATCTTTAGAGCAACAAGAGAAAATCTTGCGTTGTATCAGCACTGGTCGTGAAGAAGGTGCAGAAGTTCTCACGGGTGGTAGTGCTCGTCAAGAAGTGGGTGAAGGTTTTTATATCGAGCCGACTGTCTTTAAAGGTCACAACAGCATGCAAATTTTCCAAGAGGAAATTTTCGGACCTGTACTTTCAGTAACAACATTTAAAGACTTTGACGAAGCGATCAAAATCGCAAATGAAACCATTTATGGTTTAGGTGCAGGTGTCTGGTCACGTTCAGCACATATTTCATATCGTGCAGGCCGTGCAATTGAAGCAGGTCGTGTTTGGACTAACTGCTATCACATTTATCCAGCACATGCAGCTTTTGGTGGATACAAAAAGTCAGGTATTGGTCGTGAAAACCATCGTATGATGTTAGATCATTATCAACAAACTAAGAATCTTTTGGTAAGTTATTCAACTAAACCAGCAGGTTTCTTTTAAAACTTAAAAGGCTTTTACTTTTTAGGTAAGTCAATTTAAACCAAGGCAAGTACATAAGCCGTACTTGCCTTTTTATTTTAATCAAAAAGATCAGTAAAAGTATCAGTTGTCGTGTAGTTGACAGATTTTCTTTTCAAATAAATATATGTTTAAAGTACTAAATCAAATTTAGATCATTCAAGATTTTTCTTGGTAATGACCAAATCAAACAAAACAGCAATTATTTATCAAAAGAATATGACTTAGGAAAGTACGGTTATGGATTCAGGATTGATCACAATATTTTTGCCTATTGCTTTAGCGATCGTCATGGCAGGTATGGGTTTAGAATTAACACTTAAAGACTTCGCAAGAGTTAGCAAACATCCCAAAGCAGTTTTAATCGCTTTGTTCTGCCAGTTGATTCTATTGGTGGGTATTGCTTTTTTAATTTGCAAAATATTAGCACTTCCCCCACTTTTAGCAGTGGGATTAATGCTGTTGGCAGCTTCACCGGGAGGAACAACCGCCAATTTATTTAGCTATTTATATAAAGGTGATATCGCACTGAATATTACTTTAACTGCAATAAATGCAATTGTTGCAGCCGTTTTTCTGCCTTTTATTGTGAACTTTTCAATCTTGCATTTCATGAATGAAGGCCAGCAAGTCGGTCTACAATTCACTAAGGTTTTACAAGTTTTTTTGATTATTTTAGTGCCTGTATGTATTGGGATGATTATTCGTCACTATGCGCCACAAATTGCTGAGAAGCTAAATTGTCCTGTCCGAATCTTCGCGGTAGTATTTCTCGTAATTATTATTTTAGGTGCGATTATTAAAGAGCGAAATAATTTAATTGATTATCTTGGCCAGATTGGTCTTGCAACAGCACTATTCTGCGCGATCAGTCTTATGGTTGGATATTTTGTACCACGTATTATGGGTATTAGCTCATATCAAGCACGAGCATGTGCATTTGAAATTGGTATTCATAACAGTACTTTAGCAATGACCATTGCGCTTACAATTATGGCAAGTACTACCATTGCTATGCCAGCAGCAGTGTATTCAATATTCATGTATATTTTTGCGACTATATTTGGAATATTGATTACTAAATTCAGCGCTAAAGATGCTGTAATTGCCCAATAAACATACAATATTAATCTAAATATAAGCGTATATAAGTTATACGCTTTTTTATGCGAAAGCGATTATAGAGACATTAACTCTGATTTAAGCTCTACTCCTGACCATGCTTTTGATTGTATTGTTGATTCAGCTTGTTTAATCAACTCAATTAACTTCTGATTAATCGGTGCTTTTAAATTTAGCTGTTCTGCTAGTTTTACAACTTCACCATTAATCCAGTCAATTTCTGTTTTCTTTCCAGAGAGTAAGTCATCAGCCATTGATGATCTTGCATGGGGATCAATTTCCAACATTTTCCTACTGACAAGATTAAAAATAGGATTTGGTAATTTCAAAATATTTGGAATGAAGCGAGCCGGTATCGTGGTTAACTGGGCGGGTTTTATTTTTGCTATTTTTAGCAAACTTAATGCCTCTAGTTGGGCTATTGCTAAACACTGTCGATACTCACGAATAGAGAGTTGTTGTTTTAATGGTAATTGTGATAATGCATTAATTGAATTATTTAGATTTAATAGTAATTTTGCCCATTGAATCGCTTGCATGTCTTGTTCTAATTTTATTGCTAAATGTGCTTGCTGAAAGGCTTGGATTAATTCAGTTAAACCATCATTTTTCTTAACAGATAAAGTTCCTTCAGTACCTTGATGAAATACACCATTTCCAAGAGCTGCAACGTTAAAAGGCACCATACCCTCTAGCACTGTATGACCATCTAGAAACTGTTTTAAGACACCTACATTGCTTAAACCATTTTGGAAACTAATAATAATGGTTCTTTTCTTTAAAATCATATTTAACTCAGTTGCAACTTGTTGAGTTGCTGCTGATTTTACGCAAACAAAAATGATGTCTGCCTGATTAGCAAGATCCGCCGAATCGTATAACTGAAGCGCATCCAATGAAATTGTTTGTCTTCGTCCTAAATAATCTGAGACAGTCAGACCGTGATGTTGAAGTTGCTGTTTTACTGAAGGACGAACGATAAAATCGACATTAACTCCTACCGCAGCCAATCTCCCACCTAGATAACAACCAATACTCCCTGTACCGTAAATACAAACTTTCATTCATTTCCCTTCGGCTTCTAATTTCCAACTTTTATTAATTTAAACAATTTTTATTGGTCAGTTTGTCATTTACTTTACAAAGTTTTAATTTTCATAAAAAAGCCCAACACTAAGTTGAGCTTTTTACTATGTAGTATTCATTAAAGATTTGGATCAGCCAATAACGTTGTTGCAGCAAGCTTACCTAAATTATTGGACGCTAGCGGACTATCTCCCGTTAAAAGCTTTCGATCTTTATGTACCTGACCTGTAATCCCTTTATTCAAAATCTTGACGCCTAACTTTTCAAGGTTTTCACCAACTAACCAAGGAAGCTGTCCTGGCATATAACCAATATCAATGTTTGCCCCTTTATCTAAAGCATCAGGGAATACACAAACCTGATAATCTTTGAAGATAAAATCCTCTGGTGCTTCACCTAGAGCAGCGGCGAGTAAAGATGCAGGACCATGACACAAAGTAATCACATATTTATCATGATCCATTGCCCACTTTAATAACGCTTTTACTTCTGTGCTATGTGGTATTTTTGCCAGTATACCATGACCTCCGGGGATAAATACGCCTGCATATGGCGAATCAACACTTAATGCATTTTCTAAAATATCAGCAAGTTTAAGCGGTGCTTTTAATTGCTTTTCATACTTTTTATAAGTATCCAACACAACTTGCTCTTCATTTGGCATTGCCCACATTTCTAGTTTTACAGGATTTCCAGAAAGTGTAGCAATATCAAATTCAAAGCCTGCATTATCTAGATGAAACATCGGCAATAACATTTCTACAGGATGATTTCCTGTTGAAAAGAATTTCTCATTTTGCATCAAGATATAACGTTCATCCGTTGCAATCATTAAGATTTTTTTATCGCCTTTATATGGAGTAGGATAAGTTGTGCCGTCATAATCTGTTTTGGCTGAAGTATATTGACTGAGTGAATATGGAGATGGAAAAAAAGCATTATCTTCAGCAAGATCTGGAGTTGGATTACGATCATCTAAATTTGTAGTCATTTTGAGATTCCTCATCATATGTTATTGTTTAATAAACACATACTGCTTCAAGGCTTCGCCATGCTCAAGTTTTAAATATAAACAGGCATGGAATGAACATAATTAGGCATAAACTAAGATTTAAGTTCTAATACCACTTTACCAATATGCTGGCTGCTCTCAAGGCACTGATGTGCCTGAGCAACGTCTTCAAAAGCAAATGTTTTATAAATAATTGGTTTACATTGTCCTGCTTCAATCAATGGCCAAACAAATTGCTCAAGCTCTCGAGTAATTTTTGCTTTTTCATCATTTGTTCTGGCTCGCATGGTCGATCCTGTCACGACAGCTCGTTTCAACATTAATTCTTGAATATCAAAACCATCTACTTTTCGACCACCCATAAAACCAATAATGACCAATCGACCATCACGTTTTAACAATCGCAAGTTCTGATTGAAATAGGCTGCTCCAATGATATCGAGAATGACATCAACCCCTTTTCCATCAGTTAATGCTAAAACTTCCTTTTCAAAATCTTGGGTTTTGTAATTGATAACATTTGACATAGAAGCCAATTTTTCGACTTTATCATCATGTCCAACTGTAGAATAAGATTGGATACCCATCGCATGACATAGACTAATTGCTGTTGAGCCAATTCCGCTTGCTCCACCATGAATAAGCACTGTTTCATTCTTTTTCAAATGACCAATCTGAAATAAATTTGCCCAAACTGTAAAATAAGTTTCTGGAATAGCGGCTGCTTCTACAAAACTTAAATTTTTGGGCATAGTTAAGGTTTGATTAGCGGGTACTGCACAATATTCTGCATAACCACCACCATTGGTCAGCGCACAGACTTTGTCACCAACTTTAAATTTTTCTACTTTGGAACCAATTTCGACAATAACACCTGCAACTTCTAAACCGGGAATTAACGTTACGCCTTTAGGCATTGGGTAAAGTCCTTGCCGTTGTAAAATATCTGGTCGATTTATACCCGTTGCATAAACTTCAATTAATACTTCATCTTCTTTAATCTCAGGTTTCTCACCCTGTACAACTTTTAGAACTTCAGGACCGCCTGCTTCAGTAATTTCGATATATTGCATTTGTTCTCTACTATTCTGATTCATGATTTAATCATTCCTTATCTATATTTACTTCAGTCTGATTAGGAGAAAAACCAAACTGTTTTTTAAACTCTCGACTAAATTGAGAAGAACTTTGATAACCAACAGCATAAGCGGCTTGGGCAACACTTTGGTCTGCGTTTTGCAACAATTGTTTTGCCTTATGCAACCGAACAACTTTTAAATATTGTAATGGTGAATGTTGAGTAACTTGTTTAAATGCTTTGTGAAAGGCAGATGTACTCATATTTGCTTGTTCAGCAAGCATTTCAACTGTCAATTTTTCAGTAAAATGATGTTGAATATATTCACAAATCTTATAAATAGGTCTTAGATTTCCCTGTACAACAAGCCCCTTTAAAGCATCTGCCCCAGAGTGTTGAATAACTCGGTATAACAGCTCACGCTTAATTTGATCTCCGAGAATTAATATGTCTTGTTCGGAAGTTAAGGTATTTAATAGTCTCAAAAGCACAGATGAAATTGTTTCATCGTATTGAATGACACTCATCCCAGTTGTGAGTGGGGTAAATTGATAATTCTCAAAATAAGTTTTAGCAAGCAATTCATTCACGGTATCGGCATCTAACTTCATGCTAACAGCAATCATCGGCTGTTCTGAACTTGCAATCGTGTCACAATCAAATGGCATTGAAACAGATACGATTAAGCATTCACCTTGTTCAAATGAATAAGTTTCTTTTGCTATATATCCGCGCTTTTTACCTTGTAAAACGAAAACAAGCGTTGGTTCTTGCAATACCGAAATTGGAGGTGTGTTGTGATCTACGCGCATCAAGGTAATACCATCAATCGCTGTGGCAAAGAAGCCTTCTTTACGAACCAGTTTAAGGAATAAAGGAATGAGCTGTTGTTGATTCATCATAGGTGATCTGATGAGTTAGAATTTGATATTTATTATTAAATATTAAAACAATGGAAACTGTTAGTTTTATGCAGAATTAGGCATAACAAAAACAGTTTCCGTAAAAATAAATCTTTTTGAAAATTGGAAAAGTTTAATAAAACTGACTCGAATCCAACATCTGCAAGGTAATCTTTTTGACTTCATCACGGCTTTGCATGATGTGCGCTTCGATTGCATTGATCGCTTCATCGACTTTTCGATTAAAGATAAAACCTAAAATTTTTTGATGCTCTTGATAAGTTGCCTCAACACGATAATCTTTGGAAAAATCTAAGCGACGAATGATACGAATGCGTTCACTCAAGTCTCGATGAATCCGTGCCATTTCATTATTTCCAGCAGCACGAACTAAAGCACAATGAAAATCTTCATCTTGCTGAGAAAGTTGCTTGATATCTTTCAAATATTGGCTTGGTTCAACCATCCAAAAATCTTTTAAAACGGACAGTTCAACCGAGTTTTGATGATCGATATAACAAAGTTTTCGAATAGCATCTTTTTCTAACACAATCCGCACATCATAAAGCTCTTCGTAATAACGAAAATTCAGCGGTCGGATTTGCCAACCGCTGCGAAAACTCACATCAACATAGCCTTCCTGTTGCAAACGATACAATGCTTGTCGGATTGGGGTACGACTCACATCATAGGCCTTTGCAACTTCGGACTCAGTAAAGCGTTCACCGGGCATCAATTTGAAATCGAAGATATCATTCTTGATGCGTTGGTAAACTAGCTCAGACAAACTGTCTGAGCCTTTAGTTGTTATTTTTGTCTCTTTCATTGGCACCTATTCCATATACACCAACGGTTCACCGCTGTGAACAGTTTGCCCTGCGCGACAAATAATTGCTTTCACTATGCCATCTTCCTCAGCATACACAGGGAGTTCCATTTTCATTGCTTCAATAAT
This sequence comes from Acinetobacter sp. UBA6526, assembly GCF_002434875.1. Classification (NCBI taxonomy): domain Bacteria; kingdom Pseudomonadati; phylum Pseudomonadota; class Gammaproteobacteria; order Moraxellales; family Moraxellaceae; genus Acinetobacter; species Acinetobacter sp. UBA6526. Next base: position 20,236 of record NZ_DJLC01000016.1, read on the forward strand.
AGCAACAGTTTCACCTTTTTTGACCTCCTGCCCACTTTCTACAAAAATTTTCCAGATATTGCCTGTCATAGAAGCATTAAGTGAGGAAAGATGGCTATAGTCCACGTCATTTGGAAGCTCTATTTGCTCCTCGGCTTGAGTTGAGAACTCTTCTTTCCAACGACTGACTTCCGTTGTAAATGCATGTTGTTGTTTCTCTTTAAATGCAGCGATACTCTCTGCTTCATTTTCCAAGAAGTTTACATAAGAGGCATAATCAAACTCAGTCTCTTCGATTTTGATTTCAGCACGACCATTTTCAAAGTCTGCACGCCATTGATTCAGCTCATCCTCAGTGACTGGGAAATATTTAATTTGGTCAAAGAATTTTAAAAACCATTGTTTGTCACCAAACTGTTTATTTTTCTTGAACTTATTCCAAATTGGCAAAGTACGTCCAACCAATTGATAACCACCGGGTGAATCCATACCGTAAATACACATGTACATCCCACCAATACCCACAGTGCCTTCAGCCGTAAAAGTACGCGCAGGATTGTATTTTGAGCTCAATAAACGATGGCGTGGATCGATTGGTACGGCACATGGCGCAGTTAAATAAACATCGCCTAAACCCAAAATTAAATAATTGGCATCAAAGATAATATCTTTGACTTCATCACGATGTGCTAAACCATTAATGCGTTGGATGAAATCGACGTTATTTGGCAACCAAGGTGCTTTGGCACATACGCTTTCTTGATAACGTTCAACAGCTCCTAGTGTTGCACTATCTTCAAATGCCATAGGTAAATGAACGATACGAGATGGGATTTTAAGGTTACTCAAATCGCCCATTTCTGCTTCAAGCTGAAGAAGTTTGCTAATTAAATCAGCTTGTAGAATCACGAGACCATCATATTTGATTTGTAGTGAACGCACACCCGGAGACAGTTCCAATACCCCTGCAATGTCAGCATCACGAATCATTTGAATCAATTGATGTACGCGTAATCGCAATGCTAAATCCAGAACATTTTCACCGTATTCAAGCAAGATATAACTATCACCTGCTTGGCGATAAACTGTTTTTGGGGAAACGTCTGTTTCATCACGTTGCGCTAAAATGGTGGTACTGACATTTTCAGTGGGTTCAATAATTTCAGCAGCATTTTCAGCGTTTGCAAAGTTTTCAATATTGGCTTTTTGTTTAAGCTCAAGCGCATTTGCTTGCTCAACTGACATCGGATAAAAACGAATTTTATCATCTGCTTTGAGCTGTCCGACTTTCCACAGCTCTGCTTTAGCAATAGTGACTGGGCAAACGAAACCGCCTAAGCTTGGGCCGTCTTTTGCCAAAATGACAGGAAAATCACCTGTAAAGTTGATCGCACCAATGGCATATTCACAGTCATGCACATTGGATGGATGTAGACCTGCCTCACCGCCATTTTCTCGTGCCCAGCTTGGTGTAGGGCCAGAAAGACGAACACCTAAACGGTTTGAGTTAAAATGTACTGTCCATTCAGATGCAAAAAATTCTTCTATATATTCAGATTTAAAGAAATCAGGTGCGCCGTGCGGTCCATATAAGACACCGATTTCCCATTCATTGCCATATTCAGGAATTAAATCAGTTGATAATGCTTGCGGTCTATCAATTGCAACAGGTAGCTCGGCACTGGCGAATGCAGGATCAACTAACTTGATCATGTCACCAACGCGTAAAGTACGCCCTGCATGACCACCAAAATTACCCAGTGCAAATGTTGATCGACTACCTAAATACAATGGAACATCTAAACCATCACGTACAGCTAAGTAAGTACGGCAACCTGATTCAACTTGTCCAATTTTTAAAGTTTGACCTGCTTTAACTGTAATGGGTTTCCAAAAATCAATTTCAGTTTCATCCAGCAATACCTTACAGCTTGCGCCCGTAAGTGCAATCGTTGTATTTGCGTGAAACTTTAATGTTGGCCCGACAAGAGTAAATTCAAAACCTGCGGCTTTTGCGTCATTACCCACGATTCGATTGGCAAGCTGAAATGCATAATCATCCATAGGCCCTGATGGCGGCACGCCAATATCCCAATATCCTGTACGACCTGGATAATCTTGGATCGAACTCAAAGTACCTGCTTGTACGACTTCAATCACATTCGGTGCATAGTTAAAATCATCGAGCATCCGTGTCCAGATTTGCATACTTTCAAAACGCTCATCCGACACAATAGCACGTGCATAATCTAAGTTGGTACTAATACCATTTAAGCGAGTTTCAGCCAATACTGTTTTTAACTTTTCAATTGCAGCTGCACGATCATCTGCATGGACGATAATTTTGGCGATCATCGGATCAAAATATTGCGATATTTCCGTTCCTGTTTTCACCCATGTATCGACACGGATATCTTCAGGGAATGCAACTTCGGTCAAAACACCCGGACTTGGCTGGAAGTTTTTCGCTGGGTCTTCGGCATAAACACGAACCTCAATTGCGGCACCTTGCGGCTGAATATTGCTTAAATAATTCCAGTCCAGTTCATCGCCAGCAGCAACTTTAAGCATACATTCGATTAAATCTAAGCCTGTCACCATTTCAGTTACAGGGTGCTCAACTTGTAAACGTGTATTGACTTCCAGAAAATAGAATTCATCACGTTTTGCATCATAAATGAACTCAACTGTACCCGCGCTGCGGTAGTTTACAGATTGTCCGAGTTCCACCGCCGCCTGATGCAATTTTTTGCGGGTTGCTTCTGGTAGATTTGCAGCAGGTGTTTCTTCGACTACCTTTTGGTTACGTCGTTGCAATGAACAATCACGCTCACCAAATGCAACCACTTGACCTTGACCATCACCAAAAATTTGGACTTCGACATGACGTGCTTTATCAATAAAGCATTCTATAAATACGCCCGCATCTTTAAAGAATTGCTCGCCTAAGCGTTTTACACTTTCATAGGCATCCGTTAATGCTTGTGGTGTATCACAACGTGTTAAACCAATACCACCTCCACCAGCGGTACTTTTTAACATGATCGGATAACCAATTCGATCAGCCGAAGCTAAAGCCTCTTGCAAACTATCCAGCAATCCTGTTCCCGGTGTCATCGGCACATTTGCAGCGGCCGCCAACTCACGCGCACGATGCTTTAACCCAAACTCTAAAATTTGCTCCGCCGTTGGCCCCATAAAAGCAATATTATTTTCTTCACATGCGCGTGAAAAATCAGCGCTTTCAGACAAGAAACCGTAGCCGGGAAAAATGGCTTCTGCTCCTGTTTGTTTCGCAGCTTGTATCAGCTTTTCAATGCTCAAATAGGTATCAGCAGGTTTCAAACCCTCTAAAGCAACAGCAATATCAGCATCTTCAACATGCTGCGCGTAACGATCACTGTCTGAATATACAGCTACACTGGTAATACCTAATTTTTTAAGCGTTCGAATTGCTCTCACAGCAATTTCACCACGGTTTGCAATAAGTACTGTTTTAAACATGATGATTCCCCAAAAAAATTAAAGTGTTGTATTTGCTGTTTGGCTATTGCGGTACTGGATGTAAGCTCTCCAACCGCCAAAGTGACTAATATTCTCCGCATCACCTAAGCCATAAGGCTCACAGATAAAGCCTTTCACCCAACGACCATCTTCTAGTTCGACATTCCCCATGCCTAAAGGTGTTGGAATTTCTGCTACAAATTCGCCGAAACGCGCTGTTGGCACATCCCACAATTCAACGATAATGCTTTGCCCATCCTCTTGACGTGCTAAGCCCGGTTTAGGCGGAATCGTTCCATTGAGTGCGTAAAGCGCATAATTCTTAGAGGTTTTCGTGGTTTCAACATGAACCGCATCACGCGTGGTGAGTTGGAAATTCAGTGGCATGCCCGTTAGATGTGCACCAACCACGGCAACGCGAATATGATGTGGTGAAATAACAGTTGAACTATTTGAAGGTACACTTTTGTCTAAAGCACCTAATTTCAGCGCTAAATAGTTTTGCCAAGCTTTACCAAAATGCGCGAGCGCAGCATCGTGCCAAGCAGGTGCAATCAAGGTAATGCCAAAGGGTAAATGATCTGCTCTAAAGCCTGCGGGTAAAGCCAATGCACTTAAATCAGCAAGATTGGTAAAGTTGGTATACGTTCCAAAATGTGCGTTGTACTCGATCGGATGCTGCTGTACTTGTTCAATGGTATAAATCGTCGGTGTTGTTGGTACGATTAAGGCATCAAATTCAGCCAATGTTTCTTGAATTTTTCGTGCCAAATCTTGTTTTAAATATTCAGCATTGTATGCATCGATCGCCGTATATTTTTCACCTTGTTGAATGATTTCTAAAACAGTTGGATCAAAATCATCAGCATTGGTTTTTAGTAAGTCTTCAACGGCTGCTGTCCGTTCCGCGACCCATGAGCCTTGATAAAGTTGAGCAGCAAGTTTTTCAAAATCTGAGAAATCAATATTTGTGATTTCAGCATTCAGTGATTCAAGCAGTTGAATTGTTTTTTGAAATGCAGTTTCGGCTTGAGTATCACCAAAAAAGTTAAGTTGTGCTGGCACAGCAAATTTCATTTTGCTCGAAAAGCGTGCTGGAACATTTTTAGGATGTTTTCTTGAATAGCTATCGAGTGCATCGTATGCCTCAACAACATTGGCGACAAGCTCAGCATCGCTCACAGTCAATGCGAAGATCGAAATACAATCTAGTGTTTTACATGCAGGCAATAAACCACGATTAGAAAAACGGCCTTTGGTTGGTTTCAATCCAACAATGTTGTTAAATCCCGCTGGAACACGACCAGAGCCAGCCGTATCAGTTCCTAAAGCAAAAGGAACAAAGCCTCGTGCAACAACACTTGCTGAACCTGAACTTGAACCACCACTCACATATTCAGATTTAAATGTATTTGGCACTGCACCAAATGGAGAGCGTGTTCCAACAAGCCCTGTTGCAAATTGATCGAGATTGGTTTTACCAATCACAATCGCACCTGCTTGTTTGAGCAAACGAACTGTCTCAGCATCTTGGTCGGCAATTTGAGTCAATGCCTTACATGCAGCTGTCGTCACAAAGCCTGTAACATCAATATTGTCTTTAACTGCAAACGGAACGCCATACAATGGAAATTGTTTTTGTAAGTCTCCAGCGTTTTGAGTTAAAGCGTTCAGTGCTTGGATCTGTTGTTCAATTAAATCTGTACTTGCTACTGAAATCCACGCACAATCTTGTGGATGAATTGCTGTCACTAATTCTTTCAAGTTATCTAACTGGATTTCATTTTTTAAATAAGCTGTTTGCCATTCAGAAACTGTCCAGCCTAAAGTTTTTATCTCACGCACTTTATGAATCCTATCTTGTATACAAGTTTGAATTAATAAATGCAGAAAGTATGCCAACCTTATTTTTGTTATAAAAAATAACAATTTATCTTTATTTTATAATTTTTATTAAAAATTTTTGCTTTGCGATGATACGAAAAAGAGCTTCTATGAATTTTGCTTGCTCCATAATTCAGCAATTTAAAATGACATAAGCAAACTGGCTTCTAAACTGTGCATTATTATTTTTATAAATCTTCAATATCTGGGTTATTCATTTCGTTTTAATAAACCTGACAATTCATCAAAATCCTGTTGAATCGCTTGCGCAGCTTGATTTTCCATTACTCTAAATTTTTTTAAGATCGTTTGACCGAATTCAGTTACGACTGCACCACCACCATGCGTTCCGCCCGTTTGAGTCTCAACGAGTGCTGAGTCGAAACATTGGTTCATGGTATCTACAAGCTGCCATGCGCGTCGATAACTCATGTTCATCGACTTTGCTGCTTGAGAAATAGAACCTGTGCGTTGAATTGCTTCTAATAACTCAGCTTTACCTGGACCAAATGCAATCTCATCATTAGACAATATTCGAACATGTATTTTTAAACGAGGCTTTGACATTGATTTAAACCCAAAGAATAGATGACACATTGCGCATCATCTATTCTAAATAATACGATTTAGAAATGAATTACTGTACGAATCGATTTACCTTCGTGCATTAAGTCAAATGCTTCATTGATATTTTCCAATGGCATAGTATGCGTTACGAATGGTTCAAGTTGAATTTCACCCTTCATTGCATCTTCAACCATTTTTGGTAATTGTGTACGCCCTTTAACGCCACCAAATGCTGTACCCATCCATTTACGACCAGTCACTAACTGGAATGGACGTGTTGATATTTCTTGGCCAGCACCAGCAACACCGATAATCACAGATTGCCCCCAACCACGATGTGCGCATTCTAAGGCTGAACGCATAACGTTGGTATTGCCAATACATTCAAATGAATGATCTACCCCCCAACCTGTCATTTCAACAATCACTTGTTGGATTGGTTGATCATAATCTTTTGGATTTAGGCAATCAGTCGCGCCAAACTGTTTTGCAAGTTCAAACTTTTCAGGGTTGGTGTCAATCACAATAATTCGTCCTGCTTTGGCTTGACGAGCACCTTGTACAACCGCAAGACCAATACCGCCTAAACCAAATACAGCAACACTATCACCTTCTTGTACTTTAGCTGTGTTGTGTACCGCACCAATACCTGTCGTTACACCACAGCCCAACAAACACACTTGTTCGTGATTGGCTTCTGGATTGATTTTGGCCAAAGATACTTCAGCAACAACCGTATATTCACTAAAAGTAGAACAGCCCATGTAGTGATAGATCGGTTGACCATTATAAGAAAAGCGTGTTGTACCATCAGGCATCACACCTTTACCTTGAGTTGCACGTACAGCAACACAAAGGTTAGTTTTACCTGACTTACAGAATAAACACTCTTTACACTCTGCCGTATATAGTGGAATAACATGGTCACCAACAGCAACACTGGTTACACCTTCACCGACCTGCACAACGACACCTGCACCTTCATGTCCCAATACAGCTGGAAAAACACCTTCTGGATCATCACCAGATAAAGTAAAAGCATCCGTATGGCATACACCAGTATGGCTAATCTTAATGAGGACTTCACCTGCTTTAGGTGGTTCAACATCAAGTTCTACGATTTGTAATGGTTCACCAGCGGCAAAAGCAACGGCTGCACGAGATTTAATCACGATGACACTCCTGAATTTTACTTTAAATAAGATTTAAGAATTTTACTGACCTGAGTTAGCTCTTGACTGCGTTGCAACTCTGAAGATTCACCGACAACCAATGTATCTTTTAAATGAATTTCGAGAAGTTCAGTCATCAAACCATTTAATGCTCCACGAACTGCACAGATTTGCTGCAAAATATCAGCACATTCTGTGTCATTTTCCAAAGCTCGCTCAACACTTTGAACTTGACCTTGAATTCGTTTTACACGTGTGAGAATCTTTTTTTTATCCTCTATCTGTTTAGGCATAATGTCGACCACATTAAATCTAAAAATATACTATACACCAGTATAGTACTTTGCCTCAATATTTATTGATTTATATACTTTAATATTCTAGTTATTTAGTTAGTTGAATTAAAACTATAAGTCATTGATTAAATTACCAATTACATTTAACCCATGGAAACAAAAAGCGTTTAGATATATAACAAAATCAATCACATGCAAATTGCTATTGGATTCATACGCTTGATAAATAAAATGATAAACAATTCATACCATTTTAAGATTACAACGCTTGTTATCATATTAGGAATAAGTGGCTGTTCATTGCCTCCCAATCAAATCCATGATCGGAGTAAATCCTTGCAAACAAAAACAAAATGGATGAACGATCCTCAAGCCGATCTTAATATTGAAAACGGTTTAACAGCTTTTTTAGCATTAGATGATGCCTTTTTAAGTATTGCCTCGCGTATTCATCTCATTAGAAATGCAAAACATCATCTCGATTTACAATATTACATTTGGAATGACGATGCCATTGGTAACATGATGCTGCATGAATTGCTTAATGCAGCTGATCGAGGCGTTAAAGTTAGATTGTTAATCGATGACCAGAATGGCATTAAACTCGATAAAACCTTGAAAGCCCTTTCACAACATCCAAATTTTGAAATTAGAATTTTCAATCCATATAAATTTAGACATTTACGTTTTATTGACTATATTTTTAGACTAAATCGTATCAATCATCGTATGCACAATAAATTAACGATTGCCGATGCTTCTATTGCAGTAACAGGTGGTCGTAACATTAGTAGTGAATATTTTGAGGCAAGTGATCAGTTCCAGTTTAGTGATATGGACATTCTCTTCTACGGCAAAGCCGTAGATCGTGCTGAACAAGTGTTTGAAGAATTTTGGAATGATCCCCTCAGTTATTCAACAGAACAACTTTTGGGTGATGGTAAACCACAACAATTGGAAAGTTTGAAACTAACCTATCAAGCTTTGGATGAGGTGAATACACCTACAGAAGAAAAGTTAGAGGCTGCTCAAGATTATTTAAAAATTCGTCTACAGAACTACCCTATTCAATGGGCAAAGGCACATTTTGTAGCGGATCATCCCAATAAAGCCTTGGGAAAAGCAAAAGATCAGGAATTATTGTATTCTCAAGTTTTAAAAATCATGGGCAAACCTGCACAGCATATGGAGCTTGTCTCTGCTTATTTCGTTCCAACGCAACGTGGTACCCAATATCTCAGTGAGCTTTCTCAGAATGGCATCAAAGTAAGAGTTTTAACCAATAGTTTGGTGGCAAATGATGTCGCTGTTGTGCATTCTTTTTATAGTAAATACCGTAAACCATTATTAAAAAATGGTATACAACTCTATGAATTTAAGCCAAATATTGAACGCAATAAACGGACGTGGTACGAAATCGCTACTGGTAGCGTAATTCCTAAAAAAGGTAAAAACCGTTCTAGCTTACATGCCAAGTTTTTTGATGTTGATGGTAAAGTTTTTATTGGCTCATTTAATTTTGACCCTCGCTCTGCTCATTTAAATACTGAAGTTGGCTTAGTAGTTGAGTCAGATCATTTACAAGATCAAATTACAGCTTTGCTTGATCAACATTTATTACAAGTCGCTTACCAACTTAAACTTGATGAAAATGGCAATATTGTTTGGTATGAACATAGATCAGATGGTGAAGTGATAAAACATGATCATGATCCTGAAAGCACGAAATTTCAGCGTTTTACCATGCACTTTGTGTCTTATTTTCCAGTGGAATGGATGATGTAAATCAACTTTTCTACATAGTAAAATTTGCCGAATTGACAAATAAGAAAAGATCAAATAGCGATATTATTTCAACTTTGTTGTGCTAAATTAACTTGAGAAACAATAATAAGGACAAGCACATGATTCTAGAAAAAGACTGGAGAAATATTCAAAAAATTTTTAAACTTGAACAAAAGACATCAATGCATGTTTCAATTGCTACAGTCGATCAATATGGTCAACCCAATATTACGCCTATCGGCACCGTTTTTCTCAATGAGAATCAAACTGCTTATTTATTTGATACATTTACCGAAAAATTAGCAGAAAATCTAATTCAAAATCCTAAAGCCTGTATTCAAGCAGTTAATAGCGGAAAGCTTTTCTGGCTAAGCTCACTGATTCAAGGAAATTTTAGTGATTATCCGGGCGTTCGTTTATATGTCGAAATTGGGGATTTACGTCCAGCCACTGAACAAGAGAAATTAGCAGTAGAACAGCGTATGAAACCACTGCAATGGACAAAAGGCAGTCAACTGATCTGGTCTGATTTTAGCCATGTCCGTGACATCAAAATCAATGATTTTAGATGGATCAAATATCCAAGAATGATGGAAAATTTAATCTAAACTCATCTCAAATAAACACAATCCTTCTATTTCTAAAGGCATCTTAATATTTTCAAAAGATGCCTCCTTTAAAGCACCGATATGCTCCTGTTTATTCATATAAAGTTGATCATTTTGCATGGCATGAGGCGCACATAAATGGTCACAGACCAAGTAATAACCTTTAGGTTTTAATAATTTTTTTACTGTTATATGGAAATCGGCAGCATATTTTTTATGTCGAAGCTCATGCAATGCCTGATGGATAATAATAAAGTCATATTTTTGCTTTATAGCGCTTTGCCAATCAGGCTCTTTAAAATTCCCAATCAAATAATTAGCTCTGGCTCGTTCAGAAGAGGTTAACTTCTGTTGTGCAAGCTGATGCATAGCCTCAGAAAAATCAAAAGCTGTATATTTAATATCAGACAATTGTGATAGCAAATGCTGTGCTAAAAAACCAGGGCCTGCTCCCAACTCCAAAATATGACATGAATCAAAAGCATGACGCTTAATCAGACTGGCGTAATACTCAAAGAAATCCTTTCTCCACGGGCGTTTCACATTCGCCGTATCTTGCCATTCCATAGCATCCTTATAATTACGTAAGTCAATTGGGCTAGCGACATCATTCATTAATTTCCCCTGCTTTTATAATTAAACCAAACCAATCCGCTCAAAAAAATGCTGATAAGCTTCTGCTTTTTTCTCTAAGGCCAATGGATATGCACGCGATGAAGATGGTAAACGGTATAAATTAAGTTCACGACTTTCAAAATTCACTTGTACCGACTGACCAATCATGGGCTTATTGCTTTGCTCAGGAAAATGTAGCATCAATGTATCGGTAGCTTTATCTCCTGTTGTCATAATGGTATGACATTTCGGAATCTGTTTAAGCAATTGAGCGAGGTTAGTTGGTGTAACAATCTCTAAGAACTTATCTGATGCATTACCTTGTAGACGTTTTACTTGGAACGCCGTATCAAATATCCCCACACCAATTTCAGTCAAAAATTCACGAATTTTTTGCTCTTGAAAATTTTTATTGGTTAAATCTAAAAAATAATTTTTATCTTTAAAAAAGATCAAACCAAATATTCGCCACATGTCATTTTGGTAATTTGGATAATAAAAGTCCATTTTCCAACGACTTTGAGGTGGAGGAAAACTTCCCAACATTAACAACTTTGCATTGGAAGGCAAAAATGGCTTTAATGGATGTGTTTCTACTTTGATCAAAATCTTTAAACCTCAATTATAACCATGTCAAAAGATCTGGATTTTGTGATTTAATAAACTGATGTTCATTCATACTAAAAAGTTGTGGTTCATCATTTAACAGCTTTAAAGTTGTGATACTCGTATTTGCAATCGACCAGCTTAAGGCAAAAGTACGTTGTACATTTAACTCAAGTAATTTGCCAACAATCACTGAAATAACTCCAGCAGAAGTAAATACGATGGCTTCTTTTACTGGCGTGTTCTGCAATTCAGTACATAAATTTTGTAATGCAACTTCTACACGAGTTTTGAATACAATCCATGACTCGTCATATTCATGATGATAGGATTCATCTGTCCAACGCTGTATCGCTTGATCGAAAATTTGTGCTAAATAAGTTCTTGGATCTATTTCGTTATGAATCTCTTGTTTCAATAACTCTGGTTGCTCAAATTTAGGTTCATAACGTGAAAAAATTTGTTGATGATTAAACTCATTCCATAAAGCATTAGTTTGATAATCAGCCAGAGGAAAACACTCATTTAATGCGATTTGAGTCGTTTGTTGGTGACGTTTCATTGCTCCAGAAATAATCAGCGGCTGTTCAGTTATCGTTTTTTTAAAGTACTGCCCTAAGATTTTGGCTTGAGCTTCTCCATTTTCTGAAAGCTCATCATAATTTGTTTTGCCAAAAGAAGCTTGACCATGTCTGACTAAATAGATGGTGGTCATTAAATTACCTTATAATATTTCGAGTTCTAAAATGAGATCTATTTGTAGCATAGCTTTTTTATTGAATACAAAGATTTTTTTTTAAGTTCTTAGATTTTGGTTTCTTAATAATGAGATTTTTTGTTCTTGCTAATTAAGAGGTATCGAGAATCTCTAAAATTAAAACTTAATTTTGCTTAGGCTATTTTAGAAATATAAAAATGCCATTCCGAAAAATGACATTTATTAAAAAAATTAGTGCTTAAAATAGTTAAAAGGTAGTTTCAGATAACGAATACCATTCGGTTCGGGTTCAGGAAAACGACCAGCATCCATATTGATTTGAATGGATGGCAAAATCAATTTTGGCATGGATAGCGTTGCATCTCTAGCATTACGCATGCGAACAAAATCTTGCTTTTGAGTATTCAGATTAAGATGAATATTTGTCTGTTTTTGCGCCGCAATGCTGGTTTCATATTGATATTCATTTCGTCCGATCGGCTTATAGTCATGGCACAAGAAAACTCGCATCTGGTCGGGTAATTCGTAAAGCTTATGCACTGACTCAAATAAAATATCCGCACTGCCCTTAGGAAAATCACAACGTGCAGTTCCATAATCGGGCATAAACAACGTATCTCCAACAAAAACTGCATCACCAATGACATAACTTAGACACGCAGGCGTATGTCCTGGTGTCGGAATGTTATATGCATCTAGATCGCCAATTTTAAAATGCTCATGATCTTTAAAAAGATAGTCAAATGTTTGATGGCTATTCAACGTTTTAATATCAATATTATAAATTGCGCTAAATGTTTCTTGAACAATACTAATCTTTTCGCTCATGGCAATCTTTCCACCAAGTTGCGATTTTAGATATTGAGATGCTGTGAGATGATCCGCATGGACATGTGTTTCTAAAATCCACTCAGTTTTAAGCTGATTTTCTTGAATAAACTTAATAATATGATCAGCGCTGTGTGTCGATGTTGAAGCTGATGCTGCATCATAATCCAACACACTATCGATAATGGCACATTGTAATGTCTGTGGATCACTGACCACATAGCTAAAAGTATTGGTGTTTTCATCAAAGAAAGCTTTAACTTGAGGATGTTGCATGTTTACGCTCCTATCGTTCAGCCCATAAACGGTGAATAAAAATACCCAGTAACATTGAAGCAATAAAATACCAAGCTTCAGAATAACCTAAACCAATTAAAGTAATTGCTGGTGCTGGACAAATTCCTGCAATACCCCAACCTACACCAAATATGACTGCTCCTAAAATCAACTTTTTGTCGATTTGGGTATTTGTAGGTAAAGAAATTTTTTCACCAAACAAGGTTTTAGGATTACGGATTGCTTTTTGGAATGGAATGATCGCAATTGCAATTGCGCCAACCATCACAAACATTAAACTAATATCCCACTGACCGAAAATATCTAAAAATCCTAGAACTTTTTCTGGATTCGACATACCCGAGACCATTAAACCTAGAGCAAATAAGCTTCCAAAGATAAAAGCGAATACATTTTTCATATTACCGCTCCTAAAACATGACGAATCACATACACAGTCACAATGCCAGCAAGCATAAATGTCATCGTCGCAATCACTGAGCGTATTGATAGACGGCTCATACCACAGATACCGTGCCCACTTGTACAGCCTGAACCTAAACGTGTACCAAAGCCAACTAAAAGACCTGCAAAGATCAAGCTAAATGGAGCTACATTAATCTTAATTTCAGGTTGTACAAACAATCCATACAAAAATGGCGTGAGAAATAATCCAAGCAAGAACCAAAATGCTGGATTCGCTAAAAGTGATTTTGGTTGTAATACTTGTGCGAGTAGACCGCTAATACCCGCAATCCGACCGTTTACATAGAGGTAGCCTACGACTGCGATTCCGAGGATTCCACCACCGATTAAAGCTGAGATGACGCTAGACATTTGCTTTGCCCAATACATTATATATTTTTATAATATATTATTAAGTATAATCATTAAAGCTATTTATTCATTTTGATACAAATTATTCAAACTCTGAAAGAACTTTATCTGCAAACCATATTGGAAATTCAGTAACCACTTGATTTAATCTTAAGATTTCAGCATGTTCTATTTCAGCTAAAAAGGCAGCTTTTTGTCCATCCGATGAATTATCAAATAAAAATGCTCTGTCTGTAACTTCTACCGCCTGCATAAGTAAATCCATACTTCTAAAATATCGATCACGAATTTTCTGTTCTGGTACAGGGTGCCCGCCTGTGCTTACTCGATATTTAACTCGAGCAATATTAATCTCAGGATCTACAGTAGAGACAAAATATAAGTATGTTTTGAATCCTTGAGCTTGTGCTTCTTTCAAGAACTCGACTTTACTGATATGAGACATCACGGTCTCAAAAGTAAAGCTTATTTTTAATCTTAGAAACTCTAAACGAATAAAATCAATAATTCGAGCCGCTAAATATGAATCAACATCTTGATGAGCAAAACGTATTTTCTTTTCACTTATTTGCTGAGGTTCTTGACTAAGTAAAGCAAATGTATTGTGGTTTAATTTTTTCTTCTTACTTCGTAAAAACTCAAGCAGTTTTAGTGGCTCAAGGTGATTATGATAGCTCTCTAAATCTAAAACTTGTGTTTGATTTAAGACTTTTTCTAATTCATCTGCATTTAAATATGCCCCGATATGTCGGGGCAATAAATAGTCTTTTATTGTACTTTTACCAGAACCATTTGGCCCAGCAAACATACGAATACGAGGTTGACGCATTTATTATATAAAAGCCTGTTTTCTCTTACGCTTAAGTACTTTTTGAGTTGCTGTAATCGACGTATATGCCGCAGAAATATCTTTAATCACATTAATCTTACCAGAAGGTAACTTCTCAATTAATTGATGATCTTTTGCGAAAACGACAGTAGAAGATTCACTAGCTTGCTTAAAAGCATCACGAAATGCTTGAACAGCAAGATTTGGAAGATTATCTTCTTCTTGCATTGTCATTTGCATGTTTGTAAAAGCTGTCATTTGTGAATCCTCCGCATTATTGCGTTGTATCGTTATACTAACATAACTGCGAATTTTGTCTAATTTTACAGCATCAGTTAACGTACTAAATCTTCAATTCCAATCAATGTCGGTAATTTCTCAATTAACTTATTTAACTCAGCATTTGCTGGAGAAATACAACCTTGATAATGGCTTAAACGCGTAACAGTACCATCTGGGCGTTTCCACCAAAAATAAGCACTAGGTTGATCAGTAGCAGTTTGCACACAACCTGTTGTTTTAACATTCGCACCAGTTTCAGGACGATATGTCTTAAGTTCCTGTTGGAGCTTTTTATAAACAGAAGGATCAACTGTAAGATCTTGAGTACCAATAACTTTCGTATATTGCTTACCATCAAAGTGCACAGCCCCATATGGCGAAACCTCTACAGAATAAATTGGGCAAGCGCCAAAACAAGGACTAGAAGAATAACGTATAGTTTCTTGCATGGTATCTTGTGGTTGGTCGGGTGTCGTTGCACAGCCGACTAAAGAAAATGTAAAAAGACCTGCAAGTAATAATTTTTTCATTTGTTGATCCGTTATAAAGTATGTTCTTCAAATTTAACAAATAGTGAAATAGTTGTCATTTATATTGATGTTAAAAGCTTTAATTTTCAACTTATTTATCTGAGATACTATGGTTGATATGACCTGTATTTACGCTTTAACTATGGATTTTGCGACTGAAGAATTAAACGAGCAAGCTCTAAATCATCACTATAAGTAATTTTAATATTATCAGAACGACCTTGTACAACTTGTACGGGTTCATTTACATATTCAAGAGCGCTTGCTTCATCAGTAATTAAAACATTGTCTGCCAAAGCAGTTTCAATTGCAGATTTTAATGTTTTTAATTTAGCCATTTGAGGCGTTTGTGCTTGCCATAACAAGTCACGGCTTACAGTCTTTGCAATCAGATTATTGCTTTGAACCAATTTCAAAGTATCACGAACAGGTATTGCTAAAATAGTACTTTGATCTGCATTAATCGCAGATACAACCAATTGCTCTAAATTCTGCTGAGTTATACAAGGTCTTGCTGCATCATGAACAAGCACCCAATCATCATCTGCCGCTATCTCAGATAAATAGATTAAGGCATTTAAAACCGAATGAACACGCTCCTTTCCACCTAAACAAAAATGTACTTTGTTTTGCTTTTGAAAAGAGAGCGTTTTTGCAAAGTTATCTTGTTCGCCTATCGCAAGCACGCAACCAGCTAAATCGAGAGAGTTAAGGCGATTAACTGTATGTTCAAGTACAGTCTGATCATGAATATATTGGTATTGCTTTAATTCTGTTTTAGAAAAACGACTGCCAGAACCTGCTGCTGGTACAACCGCCCACAGTTTAGTCTGGGTTTTCATTAGTCGCTGTATCTACTTTTGCATTTGGATCAATATAAATTGGCTTGTAATGCGTGCTAATTGTGCTCATTTGAACAAAAGTTTCATTAGGTTTAACTAAACCTAAATCAAGACGAGCATGTTCTTCAATCGCTTCTGTGCCATTTTTTAAGTCAAAAACTTCGGCCGCTAAAATACGATTTCGCTCTTTAAGCTCAGTATTTATTTCTGATTGTTGGGTAATTTGCTGTGTAAGCGCTTGGTGAGCAAGATAGCCTCCCTCACCAAACCAAAATTGGTACTGTAAGCTTGTAACCAATGCGATTACAAGCAACAGAATCAACTTACTTGAAGTAGATCGAAACATCTCTATCATGAAAAACTCTCTACATCTTTCTCAAAGGAAGATTATCCGCAAATTCTATAGGATTATGAATTTGCAGAGTTTCTCTCTTTTGTAAAGAAAGATGATCAAAAGTATTCAACATAGATAAATTGACCTTATTTTAGACCTTTGAATTCAGCCTTACCGCGGTAAGCTGCTTTCGTTAATTCTTCAATACGAAGCAATTGGTTATATTTCGCAACACGGTCAGAACGGCAAAGTGAACCAGTCTTAATTTGACCCGCTGCTGTACCAACAGCTAAATCAGCAATTGTTGAATCTTCTGTCTCACCAGAACGATGAGAGATTACAGTTGAATAACCATTTGCTTTAGCAAGGTAAATTGCATCTAAGGTTTCGCTTAATGTACCAATTTGGTTGTATTTGATAAGGATAGAGTTACCTACTTTCTCATCAATACCACGTTGTAAAATCTTAGGATTCGTCACGAATAAATCGTCACCAACCAATTGGATTTTATCGCCAAGAATTGATGTTAAGTAGCTCCAACCTTCCCAATCAGACTCATCAAGACCATCTTCAATTGAGATAATAGGATATTGATTTACAAGGCCCGCTAAATAATCAGCAAATTGATGGCTTGTAAATGCACGGTTACCTTCACCTTCTAAAACGTACTGGCCATTTTTATAGAATTCTGAAGATGCGCAGTCTAAAGCAAGCATCATATCTGAACCAGCTTTATAACCAGTCAACTCAATCGCTTGAAGAATAACTTGAATAGCTTCTTCGTTAGAACGTAAGTTCGGTGCGAAACCACCCTCATCACCAACTGCAGTATTTAAACCTTGTTTTTTAAGTACAGATTTTAAAGCATGGAAAACTTCTGCACCTGAGCGTAATGCTTCAGCAAATGAAGTAAAACCTACAGGCTCAATCATGAACTCTTGAATATCAACAGTGTTATCAGCGTGTTCACCACCATTTAAGATGTTCATCATTGGAACAGGCATGGTCAAAGTTGTTTGACCACGTAAGTTTGCAATGTATTGGAACAATGGAAGTTTTTGTTCAGATGCCGCAGCACGAGCAGCAGCCAAAGATACTGCTAAAGTTGCATTTGCACCTAATTTCTCTTTGTTTTCAGTACCATCCAATGCAATCATTTTGTCATCAAGCAATTTTTGCTCAAAAACATTTTGACCAACAAGTAATTCATGAATTGAACTATTTACATTTTGAACAGCAGTACGAACGCCTTTACCTAGGTAACGAGATTTATCACCGTCACGAAGTTCTAAAGCTTCACGAGAACCAGTTGAAGCACCAGATGGTGCACATGCACGACCAACAACACCAGATTCTAAAATTACATCTGCTTCGATGGTTGGGTTACCACGAGAATCCAAAATTTCGCGTGCACGAATGTCAACGATTTGGCTCATGAACAATTCCTCTGTTGATTGAATAACAAGATGCAAATAGCTGCATCAATGAGTGTCTAACTTTTTGAATCCTTTAACTAAAGTATCCAATTCTTTTAATTGTGCCAAGAAAGGCTCAAGCTGTGATAAACGTAAAGCACAAGGCCCATCACATTTCGCTTTTTCAGGATCTGGATGTGCTTCTAAGAACAAACCAGCAAGTCCAGTCGCCATACCAGCACGGGCTAAAGTCGTAATTTGAGCACGACGACCACCTGCTGAATCAGCACGACCACCTGGTGTTTGTAATGCATGAGTCACATCAAAGAATACAGGAACATTCATTTCTTTCATGATATCGAAGCCGAGCATATCAACAACTAAGTTGTTATAACCAAATGCTGAGCCACGTTCACAAAGGATAAGCTTGTCATTTCCAGCCTCTAAACATTTATGCAAGATATGACGCATTTCATGTGGAGCTAAAAATTGTGCTTTTTTAATATTGATGATAGCTTGAGTTTTCGCCATTGCTTCAACTAAATCAGTCTGACGACTTAGAAATGCTGGAAGCTGAATGATGTCAGCTACCTCAGCAACTGGCGCAGCTTGATGTGGTTCATGTACATCAGTAATGATTGGAACATTAAATTGTTTTTTAATATCCGCAAGCCATTCAATCCCTTTTTCTAAACCCGGTCCACGGAAAGAAGTTAAGCTTGAACGGTTCGCTTTATCAAAACTTGCCTTGAACACGTAAGGGATTTCTAAGCGTTTACAGATATCAATATAAGTTTCAGCAATTTCAAATGCTAAATCTTTTGACTCGAGTACGTTCATTCCGCCAAATAATACAAATGGCAAATGATTTGCCATTTGTATATCGCCTAAACGTACAACCTCTTGTGGTTTTAATTGTGACATTTAAACTTCCCAGTTTATTTAAAGAACTGCCTTATTTACTCTGTTGGTGCTGTTTTTTTGCAGCGTCAATGAAACCAGCAAATAATGGATGTCCATCTCGTGGTGAACTTGTAAATTCTGGATGGAATTGTACAGCAATAAACCACGGATGTTCAGAAATTTCTACAGTTTCAACTAAATGTTGTACTGAAGAATAACCTGAAATTTTCATACCAGCTTCTTCAAGCGTAGGAATGAAACGATCATTCATTTCATAACGATGGCGATGGCGTTCAGTAATTTCAGCTTTACCATAAACTTCGCGTGTTTTTGTGCCTTCAACAAGTTCAGACTTTTGAGCACCTAAACGCATCGTTCCGCCTAAGTCTGATTCAAGACTACGCTGTTGTAATTCACCACGTTCATCTAACCATTCAGTAATTAAGCCAATTAATGGAGACTTTGTAGAACGATTAAACTCAGTAGAACTTGCTTCGGGAATACCAGCAACATTACGAGCATATTCAATTACAGCCAATTGCATACCTAAACAGATACCTAAGAAAGGAATCTTGTTTTCACGAGCATATTGGATCGCACGCATTTTCCCTTCTGTACCGCGTTCGCCAAAGCCACCCGGTACAAGAATTGCATCAGCTGTACTCAAAACATTGATGTCTTGTTGTTCTAGATCTTCAGCATTAACGTAGTCAATTTGAACTTTAACGCGATTTTGAATACCTGCATGTAAAAGCGCTTCATTGACAGATTTATATGCATCTGGCAATTCAACGTATTTACCAACCATCGCAACGCGAACGGTATATTCAGGATTTAATAATGCTTCTACCACATTGTCCCAATCTTCAAGATTTGCTTCAGGAAGATCATTAAAACCAAAACGTTCACAAATTAAATCGTCAACCTTTTGTTCGGAGAAGTTACGAGGAATTTGATAAATTGTTTTTGCATCTTTACATACAACAACTGCACGCGCTTCAACATTCGTAAACAATGCAATTTTACGTTTTGTATCAGCATCTACATCATATTCTGTGCGGCAGATCAAAATATCTGGTTGAATACCAATAGAAAGGAGTTCTTTCACAGAATGTTGTGTAGGTTTTGTTTTTAACTCTGCCGCAGATTTGATATATGGCAATAAAGTTAAATGCATAAGCATTGTGCGTTTATGACCTAATTCAACCATTAACTGACGTACTGATTCCATAAATGGAAGTGATTCAATATCACCTACAGTACCACCAATCTCTACAATCGCAACGTCATAACCTTCGCCTGCACGAAGCACACGCTCTTTAATATTATCTGTGATATGTGGAATAACTTGAACAGTTCCACCAAGATAGTCACCACGACGTTCTTTATTTAAAACGTCTTGATATACACGACCACTTGTAAAGTTATTCAACTTAGTCATTTTTGCACGACGTAAGAAACGTTCGTAATATCCCAAATCTAAGTCAGTTTCAGCACCATCCTCTGTGACGAAAACTTCACCGTGCTGAAATGGGCTCATGGTACCTGGATCGACATTAATGTATGGATCCATTTTTACCATAGTGACTTTTAAGCCACGAGCTTCCAAAAGTGCAGCAACAGAAGCAGCAGAAATACCTTTACCTAGTGATGAAACAACACCACCAGTGACAAAAATAAAATGGGTCATTGAGTTTCTCGTACAATCGAGCCGAAATCGGCCTACAATGTTGGGCAATTTTACTGTACTCTGCCCCTATAAAGCAAAGTCAAACCGCATCAATTCAAAGAACTATAAACAACTGGTTATTCTATCAGCATTTTTGATAAAAATTTATGGGATTTGTGGAATTTTCATACTTAATTTAGTTTTCTTGCCCCCAAAACACTAAATCCGTCAGAAAATTATCTCTTAAATAGGCTACTCGATAGATCTTTAGCGGAGATAATCTTTTAAGCATTTATAAAATATCAACAAACTGAATAATGATCAGTGATTCACTCTAATAATTTTACTGCTATAATTCCGCTGTCCTAATTTAATATGTTGTTTTGGCAATGGCGAATAAAAAACTTTTAATTTGTGCAGCACTTGCGGCAGGTCTTTTATTGACGGCTTGTGTGAAAAAAGAAGAACCTAAAAACGAAGAGCAGCAAGAACAGGCGACTGAGACTCAAGAAACTCAACAACCTGAACCAGAAAAAGCTCAAGAGTTTCAAGCTTTAGAAAGCGCAGATACACAAGAGTCTCCTGCTCCTGTAATTGAAACAACTCGTGAAGAAACTGAAAAGACAACGACTGAAATTCGTCCAGCACAAACTTCTAATGAAACAGCTACTCAAGAAACTCCACATACTGAACAGCCAAAACCAGCCAAAGTAGAACAACCTGTAAAAACTCAAAGCTCTACTGGTCCATCTCAAACTGAAGATGATGCTGTAGCTGCTGCTATTGCGGCAGCAACACCTGCTTTAAATAATTAATCTATTCATTAGATTGAAAAGCCAGTTGCCTCCAACTGGCTTTTTTATTCACTCATTCTCTTAAGTTGTACTTTTAAAGAAGTCTGCAATTAAACGCGAAGCCCAAGATTTAGCACTAAAGCTTTCGTAAAAACCACAATGACTACCTTTCTTCGTAGTTACAACCGCAATATTATCCATCTGCTGAATCGCATCTTTATAAGGTTCTAAGTTTTTAATTGAACACACAGGATCATCTTCAGCATTTAGAATCATCAACGGAATTTTGATATTCTCAAAAACATAGATTGGATTTATGGCTTGGCAATAACTCTGATAATCTTGATATCCCGCCATTTCAAAATAAACTTTTTCAAATTCCTCTAAATTCGTAGTTGCAAGAACTTTCTGAATTGAAGAAACCTGATTCCACATATCTTGATAGGGTTGAATAAAATATTTGAATAATTTTTTAGTCATCATTCTGCTATAAAATGGGTGAACATTTTTAAATCCAATTTCCGTGTTGTAACCAGGACACATAGCAAAAGCTGCTTTGAAAGGTGTGTCACAGCCTTGTTCTCCCAAGTACCGAACCAATAATCCAGTTCCCGCAGATGAGCCAACCGCATATAGTTCTGTTTGAGGAAATAAACTTTGAATATGCAGTAACTGTTCCCGAAGATCACTCGTCGATCCGAACAAGGAAATACGCGGGACAGGCATAGGTAAACCTGCATGACCACGTCGCAAGCAGAGTGCAATGCGCCATCCTGTATATTCATGTAAATCTTTGACAAGCTCACGC
>NZ_DJLC01000206.1:0-250 GCF_002434875.1 Acinetobacter sp. UBA6526
ATAGGCTTATGAAAAAAGGATCTTATTATATTTTTACACTTTTGTATGTACTGTTAGGTGCATCCATTTTTCTAACTCCTTCAAATATTGTCTTCGCTCAAGATGACGCAGTTGAAGAAATTTTTTGGGGTGATGATGATGAAGGTGATCTTGATGAGGATTTTGACTTTTCAGAGGACGACGATGAATTCTCTGAAGATGAAGAAGGTTTAGATGGTTTTGATTTTGATGATGAATTTGGTGATGATGA
>NZ_DJLC01000206.1:568-13784 GCF_002434875.1 Acinetobacter sp. UBA6526
TGAATTTGGTGATGATGAATTTGGCGATGAAGGTTTTGATGATTTCTCTGAAGACTTTGAGGAAGAGGAGGAGGACGTTGGTGAGGCTGCGTCTCGTTTGGGATATACCCTAAACCTGAGTGGATCTTCACCTGGATTTGTAAATCATCAGTTGCAAACATATAATTCGGCTGTAGATGTTCGACTTTCATTTGAAATGCCTATTCTGCTTCAAATCGCAGGAATTAGATTTAGACTGGGAGCTGAAGTAGGCACCTTTAATTTTAAAAATTACCTTCCAAGAGGAGGAGAATTTAAGGGTGTTCACGCTACAGGAATACTATCATTTCCCGCTGGACCTGGTCAGGTAAAACTTGGAGCAGGTTTAGTTGGTAGCGGTATGGGTATCATTGCTGAAAATAGTTATGGCATGACTTTGGGTAATGCTGTTGATCTACGCATTGGTGTTCGCTCAACAACATCATTCGGAGCAAAAGATAGCAATGAATACGACCTAGGCACCGTCTCGTGGATGGATGGTATTTTAGCATTAGGTTTTAATTTATAAAATCGAATGGTTTCAGATTTGAAACATTTTAAGCTAATAATTTTACCTGTATGCTTATTTAGCTTTCTTTCTTCGCAGTCAGCTACTGTTCAAACAGCTGCTCGAGCTGGAGGAGCATCAACTGCTCAGGTTCCAAATGGATATTATAATATCACAGCCTCCCAGGCAGACGGTTGGACATTTACGGTTTCTGGGTTCGTATCTGGTGGATCTTATAGAGTTAAAGCAAACAATGATGGTGGTGGGACATGGAACAATGTGACAGGTTTTGTCTCTAATCCGGGCACTGCTTTTTCATTCACCATCGATGAAGCAACAGTAAATGCTGCAAGCAATGTCGCGGTTGCTGATGGAAATAGAGTTTTCTTTCAAGTGCAAAGTTTTAATGGTGACAATGTGAGTCAAGGCCAAGTAAATGCGGAAGTCACTGGTGGTTATGGTGGAAATCATTGTTTTTATATTGATCGAGTAAGGCCTGTTGTTAGTTCATACGATGATGCATATGTAAAATCTGGTGTTACTGTAACTGTTACAGGTTCAGGCTTCGCAACACCTGCAAATGCTACAGCTCAGGTAACAGTTGGGGGACAAAGTTATAATATTGTTGGTGTTGCTAATGATAACACTCTAACATTTACGACTGGCGCAGGTAATTTTAAAGATGTGGTAATTATAACTGATAAAGCAGGAAATAAGAATACTTCTGGCCCACAATTAACTGTAGATAATTTAGCTCCTGTCGTTGGCTCGGTTAATAAGAATTCAATTAAAAATGGTAGTACAGCAATTATAACTGGTAGTGGTTTTCAAACTTCTCCAGCTAGCCCTATTGCCTCAGTGAAGGTTAATAATGCAACAACCGGTATTGGAGGATTTAGTGTAAACTCAGATACACAAATTACTTTAACAGCAACAACTGGCGATGTAGCCCACAGTGTTATTAAAATTACTGATGAGGCTGGTAACTCTAGTACTGCTACAAATGTTAAAATTGCCATTGATAATACAGCCCCAAGTATATCAGGTATAACGGATACTGGTGGTAATGCTAAATCTTTAGGTAAGAGCGGTGATCAGATTGAAGTTAGAGGAAATAATTTTGTCTTAACTGGCACAGATGACTCAGTGGTCAAATTTGCTGGTCAAACTACTGCCGATCTTGGAATAACAGTCAATTCAATAACTAATACGAAAATCACACTCACATTGGGCAACACCGAAGTATCAGGTGCTCAAGTTACCGTTTCTGACGAAGCAGAGAATGTTGGAACCGGTGGCAATTTCACAATTGACAATACTAAGCCTACGGTTTCATCTGTAGGCACACAATACATTAAAAATGGTGCTACATCCATAATTACTGGAAGCGGATTTACTACTAATGGAGATGCAAGCGGCGTTAAACTAGGAAATACATCAATAAATGGAACAAATGCAGCTTACACAGTAGACTCTAATACTCAAATAACAATTACAGGTGCAGCTACTGAATTTACTAATCAGAATGTAGTTGTTTTGGATGCGGCGGGAAACGAAAGCACTGACTCAGGAAAGCTTTTAACAATTGATCCAACAAGACCAAATATAACAGGTATTCAAGGAAGTGCTCCTTACATCATCAAATCTGGTGCATCGGTTCAAATTAATGGAGATAACGATAAATTTACCACTGGATCTGGCACCTCAAGCGCAGAAGTTGATGCAAACATTCTCATTAACGATACCTGGCCAACTGGAATGACGGCAACTGTTTCTGGAAACGCGGTGGTTATTACTGCTGGAGCGGGTGAGGTAAATGGTGCAGTCAAAATCAAAGATAGAGCAGGAAATGAACATACCAATGCAGGCCCTGTTGTAATTGATAATACAGCTCCTGTTGTTAATAGCATTGGTCCAGATACTGATAATGATAAATTAGTCCACATTAAATCTGATGGAACTATTACCATTTTAGGTAGCGGGTTCACTAATTCAGGCATTGCTAGTTCAGATGGAAGCGTTAAGCTTGAATCAGATGACTGGGCTAGTACTTATGGAAGTGTTACTGTAAATAATGATGGTCAAATAACATTAGCGAATGGCTCAGGGGGTGACGCCAGTGGCAGAATAACAGTTCTTGATTTTGCTGGCAATGAAACCACTGTGAGCGATTACACAATATTTGTTGATAACACTAAAGCGGTCTCTACCAATATTTCAGTTGGTGTTGTTAAGCAGGGCGCAACGGCTGTTTTAACTGGGACTGGATTCAAAAACGGAGATGCAGAGTCAACTATCACCATTGGCGGTCAAAATGCAGGAGCTACTACATTTACATATACTGTTGATTCAGGAACTCAGATTACTATCACTGGAGGGTCAGGTGACATAAACGATGGAGCGATCGTAGTAACTGACCCCGCAGGAAATGTTTCAACAACAAATAAAAAGCTTACTGTTGATAATACCAAACCTTCTGTATCATCTGTTGCTACCGCAACAATAAAAAATGGGGCCACTTCTGTTATAACGGGAAGTGGATTTTTTACTCAAGTTGATGGAGTAAACGACGGAACGGATTTGAATATCACTGTTGGTGGTTCAACTCCAGCTGGTATGACATGGGTTGTTAATAGCAATACTCAGATAACTATTACAGCAGGTGCTGGTGAGGTAACAGAGGGAAACATTGTTGTTACCGACCGTGCTGGAAATGCTAGCACTGAAACCGGCAAGCTTTTAACAATCGATAATACCGCACCTGAGCTTCGCGGTGTAACGGTTTCATCTATAAAATCCAGTGGTGAAACTACATTATCGGGCACTGGATTCTTGGTAGGGGGTGATATTCAAAATATTAAGGTCGGAGGTTCTGTTCCTACCGGAATGACCTACAAAGATGTTACGGCAAATTCAATAGTGATTACCGCTGGAAATGGTGAGGTTGCTGATGGTTTAGTAACAGTAACAGATGCAGCAGGAAACACAAGCACTAGCCTAGTTTATTTAACTATTGATAATACTCTACCAACAATAAGCGGTGTAGGAACAGCTGCAATAAAGTCTGGTCAAACCTCCGTTATTAGCGGAGCAGGTTTTAAGAACACAACCAACAATTCTAATGAAACGATAGTAATTCAAGAAATTTATGTTGATGGTTCGAGACCAGCTGGATTAACATGGGCTGTAAATAGCGCCAATCAACTCACCATAACTGCTGGCGCAGGTGAGGTCACAAACAAAAATATTACAGTTAAAGATTCGGCGGGCAATTGGAGTACAAGTAATGGTCAGTTTCTTACAATCGACAATACAGCACCTGAGCTTACAAGTATAACAGATCGGTGGATAAAAAATGGCGAGAGTACAGTAATCAATGGTTCGGGCTTTCAAAGCTTTGGTGGAGATGCTTCAGCTGTTACGATTGGAGGTAAAGATTTGGCTACAGCGGTTGGATCTGGAGGGTTAGGAGGATCATTTACCGTAAATAGTGATACAAAAATTACTGTTACAGCAGGCTCAGGAGAGGTTACCAGAGGACTTGTAACTGTTACAGATGCGGTTGGAAACGTAAGTAATGCAATCAAAGCTATATCCATTGATAATACGAGACCAGCAGCACCCGAAAAATTATGGCTTTGGTACAGTGATACAGGTACAGATGAAGATAATGTGAGTAACGATAGCACACCATTTCTTCAAATTAAAGGGGTAAGCAGTTCTGATTCTATTACTGTTAAAGTAACAAAAGCTGGTACCGCTAACAATGCAGCATGGCTTGGAAAACCTTCTTCGTCAAACGGTACCCAATATTTAACATGGGAAGAAAGAACAAACGAAATAATGGCTAACCCTGGTCTGGAGGGATATGACAGATTTGCTTTGTTAACCAATAACGCCGCTCCAACGCAACTAACAGATAATGGCGTGTACACTTTCACCGCATTTGCGATTGACAGCGCAGGAAATGAATCATCATCTGGGGCGATCTATAAATACACTTTTGATAATATCGCACCTGATGAAGCCTCTCTTAGTTTGATTACACCTGAGACTAATTTTGGACAATCCGATACTGATTGGATTACTAACAGTAAAAGACCAGCGTTTGTGGTTACAAACGTTCCAGCAGGTCACAAAATAAGATTATATACTGATGACCCTGATGATGTAGGCGTTGGTAAATTTCTTACATTGGTTGATGATACTACGCGATCCGTACCTGCTACAATAGTTGTTGCAGAGGATTTGCCCCATGATCAAGTGTTAAAAAAAGTTAACGGTGTTGATGTTTTTGATAGCGATGGAATTGATCGATATTACAGGCCTGTAGTAATTGATACCGCTGGTAATTCAACTACTGGTGTGTTGCAAATTGTTGAAATTGACCAAGTTAGAGATACCGCTTCAATTACTTATGGAGATAATCCAGTATGGTCTGGAGATAATACGGTGGACATTAGCGTTAAATTTACCGATAATATGAATACGGTCACTGCACCCAAACTAGATATTTACTGGCCCGGAGATGTGACGCCTACGATTGAAAATGCTGCAATGACACAAGGTAGCACTGATTCCTCATGGACATATCAATTAAATTTAATTGATGACAAAACAGGTAATGTACGGGTCATCCCTAATGCGTTCGATAAAGCTGGTAATTATTTCGATCAAGCAGCAACGCAAGACACACTTACGTTATTCTTAGATAATACTCCCCCTGACTCTTCTAAGATTGGTCTAATTACCTCATTTGGCGATACGAGCGTAACCGGATGGTTTAACGATTATACAGATTCTTTAAAATTCCTTGTTCCTTTAAACGCAAGTGATTCAACTCTCCTTAGAGGTGGAAAGCTCCGAATTGAATCAAATGTCCGTGCAAAATTAGGTGAAAACACCTGGCGCATCGTAAGAAACAATGCTGGGAGCGTAGAAGATAGTATTGTCCAGCGCGGAAACAATGTTCCTATCGTTCGATCAAGGCAAAGCATACTTAGTTCATTAGATGGAACCTTATTCCAAGGAGATACGATAAGATTTAGAGCGACTGTATTTGATAAGGCTGGTAATTCAACTAGTGGAGAGGCTAGCGAGTCGGTTTTTGTACTCGATACTATTCCTCCTGGTGAAAGACCATTTATAAATGATACTCTCTTTACTCAAGGCAATACAAAGAGCTTTTTAACCATTAATCGCGACACTACTTGGACCAATGATACTCTTAGATTTGCTTGGTTAAATTGGCCAGACTCCGTTCTAGTCAATGAAAGACCCTCAGGCTTATCTTATTATCAGTATTCTGTTTATCAAAGCACAAAAAAAGATCCAGGAGTTAATGATTGGACCTTATGGCGCAATTTTAAGAAGATCGCGCAAGACACTCTTGTTACATCAATTGATTCACTTCGTCACGATAGAAAATATTACACCGCAGTAGTTGCTGTTGATACTGCGGGCAATCGCTCCGATACTGTTCGATCATCTATTACGCTCCGTCAAAACGTAGAGCCCGTTATAAGCGCAATTAATGACACTACTGTAAAAGAGGATATAGAATGGAAGCGTTTAGTTGAAGTAAAAGATGACGATGCTAAAACCTTGTTAGGAGATTCCTTCACTTATCAATTAATTACAATGGCTGTGGATACAATTAAAAAGGACTCCTCCGTCATTCAAAATCTTAATGATGATGCGGCTAGTAAATTTAAAGCTAAGATAAGTACTAGTGGAGAACTGACCTTCACTCCGTCACCACTCGATTCGACGGGTAAAGATACACTCTATCTCTTTAGGGTAGTTGCAACAGACGCGTGGACAAAAGACGATACTTTTGATATAAATGTCAAAGTGCTGCCTGTTAATGACAATCCTATCATTGACTTGTCATCCTACACCAAATTCAGCTCATGGGGTTATAAGGAAGGCGCTCGAAGCGATAGCATTCCTTTGACGCGTTATGTCTTTGACGAAGACAACGATACTACTGATTTAATCTTTACATTTAAAATCATTGGATCCTCCCAAAATAACCCAGGTTACCCTACAGCAAAGCTAGGCTTTTTGTCTCCTGTGAGTAGTGGTTTTAAGAAAAAATTTCTAACAGATCTTGTAGATGAATATCCAAAATCTACTATTATGCAAAAAAATAATTCTTTTTTAGTCTATCCTCCAGGTGTGACAAATCTTAAAGATCCAGTAAAAGTTGATTCCACTAGCAAAGTAGGAGATGTATTTACGGATACTACTTACGCATGGATAATGCCTACAGATACCACCACATTAGATACAAATTATTATACAATTGATAGTATGAGAGTTGAATTTACCGTTATCGACCCTGGAGGACTAACCGGTAAAGACACCATACCTTTCTTTATTAATCCTAAAAATGACCCACCAGTATGGAGTGGTCTAAGAGATACGGTAGTTATTGAAAGCGATTCTTTGTCTTTAGACTTTGCTAACTACTTAACTGATACCGATGATACCTTACTTACGGTTTCTATTTTGCCGTTAACCTATGCAAGTAAAGTGGATATCAAAACACCTAAGGATAGCATTAGGGGTGATACAGTTTTCTATATTTCAAGGGGAAGAAATGAACCGGTCTTTTTTAAACCTCAAGCCTTGTGGTATGACTATAAACCTGCAAATGTCCCTGGAGATGAAGGGGTATTGAGGGCCGGTCAATGGAACCCAAGTGACACATCATCCAATAAAATACAATTTGAAATTACGGCCGCTGATGATTCAGGAAGTGTAGCTACCGATACATTTTCTGTTAAAATTCAGCGTGTACCACGTCCCGAGATCCGCATGTACGTTGTCCAAAACAATGCGTTTACCGACTACTATGAGATTTTTCTTGTAGACTCGTTGGCTACTACAACGGACATCAGTTTGAAAGTTCAATCTGAAATTATACGTTTGGATACAGCGGCCGCATATACTTATGTTGGAAATCATTATATCCGAGGCTCTGTATTACAAAGAGAGTTTGATATTTATGCAAAAGGAACTGTCGGCGATACAACATTACCAACAAAAATCATTACATTTACTCTTGCAAAGACATACGGCAATTGGTCTGGATCAAGCGCAGATGGAAGATTTGGAGTTCTTGGTAGAAATGGTTCGGTTGATTACGATCAAACATTAATGATAATAGATTCATCCTTATTTGAACCCTATTTTAACGATCAGGCTTCATATTTGCTAGGCAATGAGTCTTCTCGATTTAAAAAATCGGTTCAAGTTTCTCTGTTGACTGAAGAAGATGAATTAGCTATTTACCAAAGATCAATTGGATCTGGTTGGATAGAACTTGCTTCATATAATGAAAATGGTCAAATAATGGCGTATACGGATAAAATGGGCTACTTCAGAGTGGGGCCCAAAACAATGATTGTGCCTGGTCAAACCTCATTACATCAAAACTACCCCAATCCGTTTAACCCCACAACTACGATTGAGTACGATCTAGGCTTTATTGATGGACCCACGCAAAGAGTTAATATTACTGTTTATGATATTCTTGGCAGAAATATAAAAACATTAATTAACGAGCAGCAAAATATTGGCAGATATCGAGTGAAATGGAATGGCAAAGATCAAAATGATGTTCCTGTTTCATCCGGCATTTATTTTGTAAATCTTCTAACGGACACTGGTCGCTCAGAAACAAAAAAGATAATGTTAATGCGATGAACAGGACTTTACAAAAAACTACACTTTTATGTTTTATTTTACTCATCACCCTTTTCGTAAATGGTTGCAGAAAAAATTTCAGTGCCACAGCTGAACATAAAGCATCCTATGGTTGGGAAATGTATGAATTAAAAGATTATTTAAAGAGTAAAGAATGGTTTTTTAACTCGATTCAAACAGATGATAAATGGAAAGACGGTTACAATGGCTTAGGGTGGTCATACGCTAAACTTTTAGAGATGGATAGTCTTGACACAGATGATATTGGATCAATAAGAACATTTCATCGGGGACTTTTACAGCCTAAGGACCCTTGGAATTCTACCGATGTCCAGCTTGAAATCTTGGCAGGATTAACCTTTGCATACCATGCCAAAGGCAATAACAAAGAAGCCGTTAAGTTTGGAAATGCTTTAATCGATTCCACTTTAATAGGTCTCAACCCTTCTAGGTGGCATTCTTGGGCTTTTAGCCATGATTCAACGTTAAATTATCTTGATCTGCGCATAACTTTAGCCTCTTCTTATTATGCCTTAGCAGAATTTGATTCAACTCAAGTGCATTTAAAAGTGATCTTAGATTCGCTAGGGTCATCCACAAAGCTCATTTCGGACTATAAAAGTCTATTAGGTAGGCAGATGGTAGCTCAACAGCTTGATAGTCTGCAAAAAGTCCTTCAAAAATAATAGTGAATAATCAACATACTTCATGGATGAGGCTTGCCCTATTGCAAGCTCAGAAAGCCTACGAGTCAAATGAAATACCAGTTGGAGCAATTGTTGTTCTTGATAATAAAGTAATCGGAAGAGGGTATAATCAACGTGAAATGTTGAATGATCCCACCGCACACGCTGAAATTATCGCTATAACCGCTGCAGCTAACACCATTGAAGATTGGAGATTAAACGAATGTGTGCTCTATGTTACAAAAGAACCCTGTGCGATGTGTGCTGGTGCAATCATTAATTCTAGATTGAAAATGGTTATTTTTGGTTGCTATGATAAAGAAATGGGATGTTGTGGTTCACTTTATCAGCTTTGTGGAGATTCGCATTTAAAAAACAATACTGCTGTTCGAGGTGGAATTATGGAAGAAGAATGTCTTTCAATTATCCGTGATTTTTTTCAAATTCAACGCCATTAGATAATTAATTAATTAAATTGGAATTTTATATGAAAAAACTATTATTAATACCTGTTTTTATGTTTTTAACCGTCGCCTGTGAAGATGAAAAGGATGATGCTAGTAGCTCAGCTAATTGTTCCACAATTATGGCTGAATTAGATGCAGCAAATGCAGCTTTTGAAACAAGTATGTCCAAAGCCGATTGTGAAAAGGTTATTGAAAAGGCCGAAGCACTCGTTAATTGTATGCCTGATGGAGCTGAAAAAAATGAGATGAAGTCAGACCTTGATGACATAAGAGGAGTTTGCCAAATGTTATAAAATAATTTTTTAATGTAGAATAATTTCTGTTTTAAAAATATTATTTTGGAGAGATGGCAGAGCCTGGTTGATTGCGCCGCACTCGAAATGCGGTATATCTTTTAGATATCGGGGGTTCAAATCCCTCTCTCTCCGCAAAGAAAATCATGAAAGAAAATAATAAAAAAATGATCCCTAAGGGTTATACAAGTGAAGATACTAATAAACGCTTAGACTGGTTAAATGAAAAAATTGATTTTGATTACGATTCAGGGTTGTCAACAGTACCAGAAGATTTAAAAGGTATCATTGAAAACCACATTGGTTTTATGAAAATTCCAATGGCTGTAGCTGGCCCACTTAAGATCAATGGTAGTTATGCAAATGGTGAATATTATGTACCCATCTGCACTCTTGAAGGTACATTAGCCCTTTCTATGTCCCGTGGAATGATCGCAACTCATAGATGCGATGGAATAAGTGTAAATCATATCAAACAAGAATTGTCCAGAGCTCCAGTATTTATTTTTGATGATCTAAAACAATCCGCGGATTTTATGAAATGGGTGGATGAAAGTTTTAGTGAAATCAAAAAAATAGCAGAATCCACTACAAATTATGGAAAACTACTAAGAGTGGATAGGTACCCTATTCAAAACTACGTCATCTTAGACTTTATATTAGATACTGGCAACGCTGCGGGTCAAAATATGGTTACTTTAGCCGCTAAAACTGCTTGTGATTTCATTAAGGACAAAACCGGTATAGAATTTTTTTTAGAATCTGGTTTTAATAGTGACAAAAAAGCATCTGCTAGAAACATGATCATGGGAAGAGGGCACAGTGTAATAGCAGAAACAACAATTTCAAACTCTGTCATTCGAAGCATTCTCGATGTTGACATTTCAAATTTAAAAAAATATCAAGAAATTGGCCCAACAACTACTAGGCTGGCTGGAACCGAGGGATGTCATTTGCACGTTTCTAATGCCCTTACTGCCATCTATCTTGCAACTGGTCAGGATACGGCTTGTGTAGCTGAAAATTCAATAGGACATTATCAAATAGAGCCCCTGGAAAATGAAGTCAAATTTCGACTTACTTTGCCAAGCTTAACAGTCGGCACTGTGGGCGGCGGAACTAGACTATCGCCCCAACATCAAAATTTAAAACTCCTTGGCTGTGATGTTGGAAATGATGCTGCAAAGAAGCTTGCAGAAATTATTTGTGCCTCAGCTCTTGCACTTGAAATATCTCTTTTTTCTGCTTTGGCCTCTCATACCTTCACTAGGGCTCATATGAAATATGGCAGATAAAATCTCTGCATGTCTATCTTAGATAATCCAAAATATTCTTATCTGATTGGCAAACAAAACCTATTTTTTAGAATATGGAAAAAACTTTTTTATTATTACTGCAGTTTTGTTTTTACTGTTTACACACCTGTTAAAGTTAAGGGAAGGAAAAATATACCTAACACATCTGCAATTTTTTGTAGCAATCATAACAGTCATATGGATGTGGCTTTAATTAGTTTTGCAATAAAAAAAAGTTTTAATCATTTTGGAATGCTTGCTGCCATCGATTATTGGTTTGATAGTTTTGTTAAAAAAACACTAACCAATATTGTAATGAATCTCATCCCTGTCTCTCGCAAATCTGAAAAGGAAGAAAATAGTCTTAGTTTTGAGGATACAGTGGTTCTTTGTAAAAAATTTATGGAGCATGATCAAAGAAATATTGTCATATTCCCTGAAGGCTCTCGAGGTACTTCTGATGCAATACTACCCTTTAGAAAAGGAGCCGCACGTTTCGCTCAAGCTCTTAAAAAGCCTATCGTACCGATATATATTAGCGGCTCATCAAAGTCCTGGCCAAAAGGTAAGATTTTTATGAGACCATGTAGAATTACAATAAATATACTTGAGCCTATTGAACCACGTGATTACATTTCTAACAATAAAGATGAATTTTCTTTATCTAATATCATAACCAGTCATCTTGAAAAAAGGATTAAGGATGAAAGAATCAGAAATAAAATCTGAAAAATTTCTAGCATCAAAAAGTCAAAAAAGATTACATCGCTGGGGATACAAAGACTCTGGATTTGAGCTTGATGGTGAAAAAAGCGTTACCTTTGTTGGCAATAGATATGAAGTCAGTGGAACTAGTATGCCAGATTTTATCCCTTATATTGAAAGCGTGCTTGGTATTGAATTTAATAAGGATGATGAACTCACATCGGTAAGCAAAAAACCTGTAAATCCTCCAGCAATCAATTCAGAATTTTATGATGCTGTTAAAAAATCTTTTAAGGAAGACAGATATACTATTGATGATTTAGAAAGATTGATTCATAGTCATGGTCAAGAAACATTCAAGGATATCTATAAGGTAATTTATAAATCAATTGAAAGAACCGTAGATTTAGTTTTTTATCCTGAAAATGAAGATGAAGTAAGAGAATTGATTGAACTATCATCAAAATTTAATATTTGCCTCATACCCTACGGTGGAGGAACTAACGTTACAAGAGCCTTATCGATCCCTGAGAATGAAAATAGAATGGTCGTTTCTGTTGATATGAGAAGGATGTCAAAAATTGAATGGATTAACAGCGAGGACAGAAGGGTTTGCGTTCAGGCTGGGATTACTGGAGGAGAGTTGATAGAGGTTCTCATGGCTATGACCCTGTACCTAAGAGAGACAAATGAATAGACTATTTTTGTATAGTGGTCTGCTTTTCATATTAATTTTAATATTCGATGCATATGACAGGGACTATAATCAACCAAAAACTGAAATAGTACAATCCGAGAGCACTGGAAGCACAAGTAAGTCAGCTAAGCAGCCACCTCAAGGCTCCATTATTAATAAAACTTCACCAGGCGCCGGCGCCGCAGAGATAATTCAAAAAGAAACAAAGTCATTAGAAAATAATAAACTTTTTATAAACTTCGACGCAAAATCAGGTGAATTATTATTTTCTAAACTAAAAAATTATCCTATAGAACTAGGNNGAGGAGAGTTGATAGAGGTTCTCAAGGAGAAAGGCTTTACCATCGGTCACGAGCCTGATAGCGTAGAGTTGTCGACTGTTGGCGGTTGGGTAGCAACTAATGCGAGCGGAATGAAAAAAAATCGTTATGGAAACATTGAAGATATAGTTGAAAATATATCATTGGTTTCTCCAAAAGGAGTAATTAAACAAATCAATCCAATTTCCCGAGGTTCTATTGGTTTTAAACCTCAAAATGTCTTGTTTGGATCAGAAGGCAACATTGGTATAATTACTAAAGTCATTCTCAAAATGCATGAAATACCCCATGCTCAAAAATACAATTCTGTTATTTTTAAGCAATGGAGCGATGGTGTTGGATTTGTAAAAGAGCTTTCAAAAACTAATTTTATTCCTGCGAGTGTGCGACTAGTTGATAATATACAATTTCGTTTCGGGCAGGCTTTAAAGCCGCGACCAGAAGGGATAAAAAAGTATAAAAGTATTATTGAAAAATTCTTTGTAACAAAGGTTAAAAAATTTGATCCTGATAA
>NZ_DJLC01000040.1:0-6592 GCF_002434875.1 Acinetobacter sp. UBA6526
CCCAATTTGCTTTGCTGACAAATGTGTCCTAAATCTCCAATCAAGCCGTCCGAAATATCAATACAACTATTAGCAATGCCTCTTAAGTTTTTTCCAAGTGCAGTCTGAATCTTGGGTTTTAGAAATTTGTTGCGGTATTTTTTTTCTTCTGAATTAAGATTTTTTTTATTTGACTTTATTACTTTCAATCCTAATTTGGCAGCGCCCAAAGTACCGCTGACATAAATAGAGTCTCCCTCTTTTGCGCCGTTCCTAGGCAGAAATTGATCAGAATTAACCTCACCACAAACTCCCACCGACACAGAACATTCTTTTCCTTTTACTAAGTCTCCCCCAATTATTGGCACCTGATATGTTCTAGTAAAAAGTCTCAAGCCTTTTGCGAATTCTTTCAACCAACTAAGTTCTTTACTAGGCGTTGTAAGACTGATAGATAACCATTTAAGCGTTCCTCCACAGGCAGGAATGTCACTTGCTGCAACACAGCAAGATCTATAAGCAATTAGATCTGGTGCTAAAGCTTTAGGAAAATGAACCTCAGACGCTGATACGTCTGTAGAAAAAATTAAATCTTTGTTTTTTGTAGAAAAAAGACCAGCATCATCTCCTGGTCCAATCAAAATACCTGAGGAGTCATTGTATTGACTCCCCAAGTTTTTAAAGTATTTTTGAAGAACTGAAAATTCATCCGATTCTTTCATAGAGAATCGGATAAATAATTAAGAATTATAGGCTTCAAAGAGCCCAGTAGCTCCCATACCGCCACCGACACACATTGTAACAATGCCGTATTTTCCGCCCCTTCTATTAAGCTCTCTTGCAACGTGTCCAACTTGACGTGAACCAGTCATACCGAAAGGATGTCCGATTGAAATCGATCCTCCATTGACATTCAGTTTGTCGCTAGGAAGTCCTAATTTGTCTCTGATGTAAACAACTTGGGACGCAAAAGCTTCATTGAGTTCCCACAAATCTATATCTTCTAATTTTAAATTAGCAGATTTTAAAAGCTTAGGTATTGAGTAAACTGGACCAATTCCCATTTCATCTGGTTGACATCCAACAACTGTGAATCCTCTAAAATAAAGTTTTGGTGTTAAACCAAGTTCTAAAGCTTTTTCCTCGCTCATAACCAAAGTGACAGAAGCACCATCAGATAATTGAGATGAGTTTCCTGCAGTAACTGAACCGTTTTCAGGATCAAAAACTGGTTTAAGAGATGATAATCCTTCTAGGGTCGTTTCTGGACGATTACAATCATCTCGGTCAACAGTAACTTCAACATCTTTCTCTTCGCCAGATTCTTTGTTAACAAGTTTCATCACTGTGTCCATTGGAACAATCTCATCATCGTAATAACCGGCTGTTTGAGCAGCTGCAGTTCTTTCTTGGCTGGATAGAGCATATTCATCTTGCGCTTCTCTTGTAACGTTATAACGCTTAGCAACACATTCAGCAGTTTGTCCCATAGCATGGTAAATGCCTGGTACATCAGCAGCTAGCTTGTCGTTCACATACATGTGCATGTTGGTATTACCCTGCGTAGTCGAAATAGATTCAACTCCTCCAGCAATGATGCAATCTGAAAAACCACTTTGTACTTGAGTTGCTGCCATCGCAACAGTTTGAAGACCTGATGAACAATACCTGTTGACTGTCGTACCACCAACCTCAATTGGCAGCTTTGATAATACTGCAACGTTTCTTGCAATGTTATGACCTTGTGCTCCCTCAGGCGCACCACATCCAAGAATCATGTCTTCTACTAAAGAAGGATCCAAGCCTGGGTTTCGTTCTAATAAAGCATTTACTAAATGTGCTGTCATGTTATCAGCACGAGTTTGGTTAAATCCCCCTCGAAATGATTTAGCTAGTC
The DNA here is from genome assembly GCF_002434875.1 of Acinetobacter sp. UBA6526. Lineage (NCBI taxonomy): Bacteria > Pseudomonadati > Pseudomonadota > Gammaproteobacteria > Moraxellales > Moraxellaceae > Acinetobacter > Acinetobacter sp. UBA6526. Next base: position 1,877 of record NZ_DJLC01000040.1, read on the forward strand.
CTGTACGGACGCTATCTACGATTACTACATTTCTCATATATTCTCCTTAATTAAATGAACGTTTGATTATAAAGTTTTATTTGAAATATATCTAACAAAAAAAACCCTCGCTTGAGCGAGGGTTTTTTCTTTTTAGACTTGATTAGAAATTAATCCCAAATGACATACCAAACGATCTAGGCTCTCTCACCCAAACGTTAGTAGTATGACTAGTTGAGGAACCAGTCGTTGCCATACCAGTAATATTTCTATCATCAGTTAGGTTCTGACCCCAAATGCTGATATTCCAGTCACCGTTAGTTGGAACAATGTTCAATCTGAAGTTCCACTCATCCCATGCAGGGATCTTGTAAGCATCATTATTGAAAACACTGTTGTAGTACTCTGAACGGTAGTAGTAATCCAATCTTGGAGTAACTTCAACATTACCAGCTTGAGCGGTATAAGCTATACCAAAACCAACAGAAAGTTCAGGGAATGGCATTTCATTTCCTGTAATATCCGTAGCAAAACCAGTACTTATCCACTTACCAGACTCTGTTAGAGTCTCAACACACACTTCGTTTGCCGCAATGGTCAGCTCATTCGCAGTACCGGCAACAGTTGAACCGTGATCAGTCATAGCTTGGAATAACTTACAAATACCACCAGTTTGAGTTGAAGTTCCAGTACCTCTAAGCGCTAATGAAGGAAGTAGGGTTCCTGTAGGACCAGCAATTTCTACTCCACTTACTGTCACAGAATCAGGAGCGTATACCAAAGTACTTGTAGCAGTCCCGCCTAATCCGGCAGTTAAACAAGTATTTGGGCCACCTAATGCAGTAAGTATGTGACAAACGTCACTTCTTTCACCGTATGCAGTAGCATGAGAGCTCATTTCAAATGGGAATATTCTTAAGAGATCACCTTGAACAAGACTTTGCTTATCATCTGTTGCATCATTAGGTGTTCCTTCCCCACCACATTCAGCATCTGCAGTATCACCGTCATTGTTTGGATCTAAACAGTAAATTCCATATGCAATTTCGTTAACACCTTTTAAGGCGTCTACTGTATTAAAGTTTGCAGTTTTGGTTGCAGCAGCTATTTGGGCAGCCGTAGCGCCTGCTCCGAGATTTTCAACTGCTACCTTAGCTGCACCAGCTTGAGATAACACCAACTGATTTACTTTTGCATATAAGGCACCAAAACCGTCTTTGTTGACCAAGAAAGTGTTTGCGGTTGAATCTTTCAATGCATGCCACTTACTGCTTGTTGCAGTTTTTCCAGAATAATGCAGACCGATATCGTGGTTGTTAATCATACTGAAAGTTCCAATTTCAGAAGTTTGGTAATTTACCATTGCGTTGAAAGTCAAACCTGGAACAGTTGGCGGAGCTAGATAAAGCTCAAGTTCTGCACCATATTGTTCTAAAGGCAAACCTTCGTTTATACCTGTTTCGTTTCTAATTACACTGATGGTGTAATTTTTAAAGTCGTTGTAGTAGAAGGAAGCATTAGCAGTTAGACCTGCTTCGGGAACAGTAGCTTTTACACCAAACTCCACTGCCTTAACCTCAGTACTAGGATAAACGAATTCAGTATTTGGGAATTTCGCAGCATTAAAAGGCGGGTTAAATCCACCACCTTTAAATCCTTGAGAATAACTCATGTAAAAAAGAGTATCTTCATCTATTTGATAATCCCAAACAAATCTTCCAGTTGTTTCAGAAAAATCCTGTATTGGAGAAACATTATTTGCAACATAGTTGGCATTATCTGCAGGTAAAGCGCCTAAGGAGATAGAACCGTTAGCAGCATTGGTGTTAGGCGTTGAACCTATTGCTTGACCAGCTGTTTTGGCGGTGCCATCCACACACGAATCGTTGTAAGTAACGGCTCCAGTAGTAGCGCTAATACTTGAAATGGATTTAGGTATGTAAGCCGCACCTACTTTGTTAAATCCTCCACAAGTGGCAAGTGCTGCTGTGGCCCAATTTGATGCCAAAGGCACCTTATAAAAGTATGCGTTATCAACAATTGATTTAGTATCTTCGTTGTATCTAAGACCTAAAGTAAGCTTGTGTTGATCACCAACATCAAAGTAAAACTCGGTAAAGATAGCTGCAGAGTCCAGACCATAACGTTCCGTAACATTATGGAAGTTCTCAGTGTAAAGACCATCAATTCTCGCAGTCATATCATAAGCAATTGCAACATCTGTTAAACCTGCATCAGCACCAGGTAACCCAGATGCAACAAATAAATCTTTAGCTAATGCTGCCGCACCGACCAATGCTTTACCAGATGCAATGACTGCAGCTGTACAAGGCCCTACAGGGGCTGGAGCTTGTGAACAAAATATCAGACCATTGTAGGCATCACGATAGTTTCCGGCAATTGAACCAGGAGCAAGCAATCCGTTTCCGGTAATACCTGATGCGTATACGTCGTACATCGTGTTATTACTTTGGGAAATGTCAATTGCACCAATTAAGAAATTAAAAGGCCCATCCAAATCAGAAACATATTTAATCTCATAGGTGGTCTGTTTACTACCAGCATGGGAAGCATCACCAGACTGAGGATTTAGAGAGTAATTTCCAATACCTTCACCATTAGGACAGAAAGAACCGTTTTTAAAATCTTTAACTGTACAGTTCGGTTTGATAATTTCATTTGAAAATGCCATTGGGAACCCTTCGTTATAGAAAGGCAACGCAGCCATTGTTGGCAACCATCTCACCCCATTTGCTTCTTCTGAGGTAGAACCAGCATCTCTGTAGAAAAATCTTTTCTTGTTGCTATAGGCAACAGATAAAGATCCTTGATCAAAATCGTGATCATAAATTAGTTGTGTAAGTGATTCTTGAACATCATGCGTTGGAGTTTTCCAATCGTTAGTTTCAAAAAATTGTGTTGGACGATTTGTGTAAGTATCTTGAAGGGCTCCAGTTGGTTGGTAGGTTTTAGTACCACCAGCTGCACCGTTAGTTAAATTAGAGGGAACGTAAAAACTAATTGCTTGTCCTAGAAGAGCTGGCACTGTTGACCCATTTGACATCGGGTGAATTGCATCAAAAACTTGATTACCACCAATTACACAACCCTGTACCAAACTTGAAGCGGTGTCACAAAAAACACCGTTAATTTGTATTCTATTGGATTCTTCATCATAAGCATTGTGCATAAGAGTCAAACTAGAGTCATCATTTGGATTCCATTGAAAAGTAGCTCTCCATTGATAACTATCTCTGTCATCGAAACTATTATCAGTTGCTTTGGAATAAAGATTTTTTGTTACACCATCTTTTTCAAAATTTGTAAAAGCAATACGCATACCCAAAGAATCACTTATTGGTACGTTTAACATTACATCCAAATTTTTAAGGTTATCAGAACCGTATTGAACTTTTACATCGCCATAAAACTCATCAAGATCTGGTCTTGCAGTAATCAAGTTGATCACCCCACCTGTTGAGTTTCTACCAAACAAAGTTCCTTGAGGACCACGAAGTACCTCAATTCGTTGCATATCTAAAAAGCCAAGTTCGTTTGTTGCAGTTGATCCAAGAGGCAATCCATTTACGTGAGTCATCACACCAGCATCCGAACTGGATGAAACGGCAAAGTTAGCTACCCCACGAATGGCAAAACCACCACCGTTGAAAGCGTCTGCACTATAAGTTAAACCGGGAACTTGAAGTTGAAGGTCACTTGCATACTCAATTTGACGCTCTGCTAGAATTTCGTCACTGAATGCTGATACCGCAATCGGAACTTCTTGTAAGCTCTGCTCCGTTCTTTGTGCAGTAACTACAACTTCTTCAATTGTTGCTTGGGCATGAATTGAGGTTGCTAAAAAAGCAGTACCTACGAAAGCCAAGAAAACTTTTAAAAATTTACTCATTTAGAATCCTCCCCTGAATGAGTTATAAAATATTTAGAGAAAATTAAACTCATGAAAAGATTTATAACCTTTAATAATAAGCTTAAGGATTTCTCCCCCTATGACATCGATAATACCTATTTTTAAAACTACTGCAACCTTTTTTCAGTTGAGAAAGTTTGTCCTATAATGGCTCTTTTTTAGGATATTTTTAAGATTTATGAAAAGAAAAGAAAGAGCTTTATTCATAGAAAAAAAACTTAATGAATTATATCCTAACCCTAAGGCGCCTTTAGATCATAAAAATGCTTTCACTTTTTTAGTAGCAGTTTTATTGAGCGCCCAAACTACAGACAAAAGGGTAAATCTTGTTACAAAAGAACTTTTCAAATTAGCCGATAATCCTCAAAAAATGTTGGATTTAGGTGAAAAACAAGTCTATGAACTAATTAAAACTTGTGGACTAGCACCCAAAAAAGCAAAAGCTATTATTTCTACTTCAAAAATTATTCTTGAAAAACATCAGGGAAAGGTTCCTGATGAACTGAGCCTTCTAGAAGAGTTGCCTGGAGTAGGCCACAAAACAGCTTCTGTTGTTATTAGTGAATTCTTTGATAAGCCTGCTTTTCCAGTGGACACGCATATTCATCGTTTAGCTCAGAGATGGGGCTTAACAAATGGTCAGTCGGTTAAAAAAACCGAAAAAGATTTAAAATTAATCTTTGATGAAACGAGTTGGCGAAACTTGCATTTGCAATTCATTTTTTATGGGCGAGCTTACTGTTCAGCAAGAGGATGTGATGGAACGATTTGTTTTATGTGTAAAAGTTTATATCCTAATAGAAAAA